>JBCCNM010000031.1:0-25793 GCA_039025835.1 Pseudomonadota bacterium
CAAGATCATCGTTGGCGAGAATCAGTGATACACCGAAGTCAATCTCTGAAATCGTCGTGCCGTAGCCGAGCTCGAGATAGTCGCCGTCCGCGTCCTGGGAGAATGTGCCGAAGGTGCCGTAGAACCCGTTGTCACCCTTGCTGGTGACAACGGGTTCTACGGCACCTTCGGCACATTCTCCCAGGACGCGGACGGCGACTATCTCGAGCTCGGCTACGGCACGACGATTTCAGAGATTGACTTCGGTGTATCACTGATTCTCGCCAACGATGATCTTGTCGGCGAAGACGACGAGTCCCTGATCTTCACGATCGGCAAGTCGTTCGACCTCAACTAACAACAACACTTCGAAAACGGGGCGGCCAATGGCCGCCCCTTCTGCACTACCAAAGGGGAAGTTTCATGAAAATGATCACTGCGATCATCAAGCCCTTCAAACTGGATGACGTCCGCCAGGCGGTGGCCGACATCGGGATCCAGGGCATCACGGTAACGGAAGTCAAAGGCTTTGGTCGCCAGCGCGGCCACACGGAGTTGTATCGCGGCGCGGAATACGTCGTCGACTTCCTGCCCAAGGCGAAGATCGAACTCGCTGTCGACGATGACATCGCCGAACAGGTGGTCGAGGCCATCGCCAACACGGCACGCACCGGCAAGATCGGCGACGGGAAAATCTTCGTCTCCGAACTCGAGCAGGCCATTCGCATTCGCACCGGTGAGACCGGTGCCGAAGCCGTATAACTCTAACTAAATTACGCGGAGGATCTTCTCGTGGAAGATGTCACACAAGTAGCGTCGCAGGTCACTGAACTGGCCTACGCGCTCGATACCTTTTATTTCCTTGTTATGGGCGCGCTGGTCATGTGGATGGCCGCCGGCTTTACGATGCTGGAGTCCGGCCTGGTGCGGTCCAAGAATACGGCTGAAATCCTGACCAAGAATGTCGGTCTGTATTCCATTGCGAGCATCATGTACATGCTCGTCGGTTACACGATCATGTACCCGTCGGACGCCGCCAGCCTGTTCATCCAGTTTGGCGACGGCCTCCTCGGCAACTCGGACAACAGTGCCGAAGACGTCATTGCCAGCGGCGGTGAGACTTACTACTCCGGCCTGTCGGACTTCTTCTTCCAGGTCGTGTTCGTGGCAACCGCCATGTCCATCGTCTCGGGTGCGGTGGCAGAGCGTATGAAGCTGTGGGCTTTCTTTGCCTTTGCTGTCGTCCTGACCGGCTTCATTTACCCGATCCAGGGCTTCTGGAACTGGGGTGGCGGCTTCTTAAGCGAAGAACTCAGCTACTTTGACTTCGCCGGTTCAGGCACCGTGCATCTGTGTGGCGCAGCTGCAGCATTGGCGGGCGCCATCATTCTCGGCGCACGCAAGGGCAAGTACGGTCCCGAGGGCCAGGTCAACGCCATTCCGGGCTGCAACCTGCCGCTCGCAACGCTGGGAACGCTGATCCTCTGGCTCGGCTGGTTCGGCTTCAACGGTGGCTCGGAGTTGAAAGTGTCCGACGTCGGTGAAGCCAATGCGGTTGCCCTGGTGTTCGTTAACACGAACATGGCTGCCGCGGGTGGACTGGTTGCATCGCTGGTGTTGTCACGACTCTGGTTCGGCAAGGCCGACCTGACGATGGCGCTCAACGGCGCCCTCGCCGGTCTCGTCGCGATCACGGCAGATCCGCTGTCGCCGGCGCCGCTGGACTCGACGCTGATTGGTGCCGTGGGCGGCCTGCTCGTCGTCGGCTCCATCGTGTTCCTCGACAAGATCAAGGTCGACGACCCGGTCGGCGCGATCTCGGTGCACGGCACGGTCGGCATCTGGGGCGTTCTCGCGGTGCTGATCTCCAATGATGAGGCCACCTTCAAGGGCCAGATCATCGGCATCCTCGCGATCTTTTTCTGGACCTTCATCGTCAGCGCAATCGTCTGGACCGTTCTGAAAGTGACCATCGGCATTCGCGTCTCTGAAGAGGAAGAGTACGAGGGCGTGGATCTGTCCGAGTGCGGTCTCGAGGCCTACCCGGAATTCACCAAGGCGGAATAAGCCTCCAAATACCCGGGAGAGCCACCTTCGGCTCTCCCGGGCATCCCCGGCATAACGATAAAAACCATCGGGGACAACACACTGACGGGCCGCAAGGCCCGTTTTTTATGCACGGAAAGCGTGACACGGGTCACAACTCAAGCCGTGACTTGACGACTCGCGTTTCGCAAAAGCCCGTGATTAGATAGGGTTACTCGGGCTTTCGAGCTACACGGACGTAAAACGTCATGACCAGATCGAACCTTCTTACAGCAGTCAGCGCCGTCGCGATTCTCGCGGCTTCCACCGTGCTGGCTGATGATATCTACCGGTACACGGATGAAAACGGCACCGTGCACTACGTGGATCGCCCGACCGGCGCAGCAACCGAACAGCGCATCACCGTCGCAACCTCACGGCCGACACAAAACGCCCAGGCGGACGACAGTCGTCCGGACTGGCGGGAACGTCGTGCCAACCGGCAGACCGCCAAAGAGGAAGCAGACTCCGCGAAAGCAGACGAGGATGAGCGCGAACGCCTCTGCAATGACTATCGCCAACGACTGAGCACGTACGACAACGGACGACGACTGTTTCGCATGGATGAGCAGGGGGAACGTGTTTACCTCACACCGGAAGAGATTGAGGAAGCACGCCAGGTCGTACGCGAGCGGATCGAGGAAAACTGCAGCGCCTGAGGCGGGCAATCGCTCCTCGGCAGGCGTTACAATTCGCGCTGCACTAGCGAGGAGCGGTTCGCTTGGCCGTTAAACCCACCGACGACAACCGACAGGCCTACCTGCCGGACTTCTGTTCGGCCAGCACCCTGTTTGTTGTACTCCTGATCGCCGAACTCGTCGCGATCGTACTCACGCTCGCCGCGCAGGACGCCGACAGCGATTTCCTGCTCGATCTGTCAAAGATGTCCCTGTTCCTGCTGTGGCTCGCCATCCTGTCGAGCAGCGTCATGTGCCTGCTGCGCGAGAAGCTTGAGTCGCTGGGCCCGACGCGCGCTTTTGTCTCGAGCTTCATTCTGCTGGTGGTGCTGTGCGTCGTCCTCGCGGCCCTCGCCTACAACGTCACTGTCGAATTCGGCAGCGGCGTAATCATCGATGAACCGCAATCAAGTTTTCTGCTGCGCACGCTGGCCATCAGCTCGATCGTGCTCGCCCTGTCGATGCGCTATTTGTACGTGGCCAGCGAATGGCGTCGCAGCATCGTGCTCGAAGCGCAGTCACGCATCAGCGCTTTGCAGGCGCTGATTCGACCGCATTTCCTGTTCAACAGCATGAACACCATCGCATCACTGACGCGCACCGACCCGTCACGCGCCGAAGAGGCCGTTGAAGATTTGTCCGACCTGCTGCGTGCCAACCTCGGCGCGGCGCGCGACCGGACATCACTGAAGCAGGAATTCGAAATTGCGGCGATCTACCAGCGCATTGAGAAACTGCGCCTCGGTGAGCGACTGCACGTGCGCTGGGAGCTCGGTGAACTGCCGATGCGCGCGATGATACCGAGCCTGACGATACAGCCTCTGCTGGAAAACGCGATCTATCACGGCATCGAGCAACTGCCGGAGGGTGGCGAGGTGCTCGTGTCGGGCCGCGAGGACGACAAAATGCTCGAAATCGTCATCAGCAATCCGGTGGCACCGGGTCGGCCGGGCAAGGACTCGGGCAACAAGATGGCGCTGTCCAACATCCGCCAGCGCTACGAGATTGCTTATGAAGGCCGGGCGACCGTCTCGGTCGATGCCACAGACGACAAGTACACCGTAACGCTGCGCTTCCCGATGGAAGTCGAATGAGCCTGCGCGTCCTGATCGTCGACGACGAGCAGCCGGCGCGCGAACGACTGCGCCAGCTCATGGCGGACACTGACGGCTACGAGGTTGTCGGCGAGGCAGCCAACGGAAAGGAAGCCATCGCCCAGGCGAACGACGCCGACATCGTGTTACTCGACATCCGCATGCCGGGCATGGACGGCCTCGAGGCCGCACGTCATATCAATGAAATGGCCTCGCCACCGGCGATCGTGTTTGCCACAGCCTATGACGAATACGCGATCGAGGCCTTTGACGCGCGCGCCGTGGGCTACGTGCTCAAGCCGGTGCGCCGGTCCCGCCTGCAGACCGCTCTGGAACAGGCCGCGCGGGTGTCCACACCGGTGATCGACGCGATGCGTGACGACGAGCCGAGACGCTCGATCTGCGCCCGCTCGCACGGTGAGCTGAAACTGATTCCGGTCGACGACATCCAGTACTTCCAGGCTGACCAAAAGTACGTCAGCGTGATTCATGCTGAAGGCAGTGACCTGATCGATGATTCGCTGAAGTCGCTGGAAGCCGAGTTCGCCGGTCGCTTTGTGCGCGTGCATCGCAATGCGATTGTTGCGGTCCGGCATATCGCCGGGCTCGAGAAGCAAGCGGACGGCAAGAATGTGGTGGTTTTGCGGCATCGATCCGGTGACAATGCGCTGGTCGTGAGTCGCCGCCACCTTGCGGAAGTCCGACGAAGGCTGAAGGGAGAGCCAGGGGTTTGAAGATTCGAATTGCCACGCGCAAGAGCGCGCTGGCCCTGTGGCAGGCGGAGCACGTCGCGGAACGCCTGCAGTCACTCGACGACGTTGATGCGGTAGAACTCGTGCCGATGAGCACGAAGGGCGACGAGATCCTCGATCGCAGCCTGCAGAAAATCGGCGGCAAGGGCCTGTTCATCAAAGAACTCGAAATCGCGATGCAGGATGATCGCGCCGACATCGCCGTGCACTCGATGAAGGACGTACCCGCGGACATGCCCGAGGGCTTTTGCCTGGCCTGCGTGTTGCCGCGCGCCAACCACGCCGATGCACTGGTGGCACCGAAAGGCACGACACTCAAGTCGCTGCCGCAGGGAGCCAGAATCGGCAGCTCCAGCCTGCGACGTCAGGCACAGCTGCGCATGGTACGCCCCGACCTGCTGATCGAGCCGTTGCGCGGTAACGTCAACACGCGCCTCGCCAAACTCGAGGCCGGCGATTACGACGCGATCATTCTGGCCGCGGCCGGACTCGAGCGTCTGCAGCTCGACCACCACATCAGCCAGGTGTTCGAGCCCACCGAGATGCTGCCGGCAGCGGGCCAGGGCGTGGTCGGCGTGGAATGCCTCGACAGCCGTGACGACCTGAAAGCCGTGCTGTCGAATCTCAACGACCATAGTTCGGCGGCGACCACCACCGCAGAACGCGCCATCGCGTTTCGGTTGCAAGCCAACTGCCAGTCACCGGTCGCCAGCTACGCGACCAAATCCGGAGACTCGCTGACACTGACTGCACTGGTGGCCTCGCCCGACGGTGAGAAGAGCCTGAAGCAGTCACTCGACGGACCGGCCAGTGAACCGGAGTCTCTCGGCCTCAAGCTTGCCGATCGCCTGATCGATGATGGCGCGATGGACATTCTCGCGCTGTCGGCCGATGGCTGAGCTCACCGGACGCGGCGTGCTGGTGACGCGCCCGACCGGACAATCCGACGCGTTGATTGACGCCATCGAGGCAGCCGGCGGTGCGGCCGTTTGCCTGCCCGCACTCGAGATCGCCGCCCGGGACTCGGATGCCGTGAAAGCCGAGCTTGCCGGACTGCCGAGCCCCGACATCACGCTGTTCGTCAGCCCCAACGCCGTACACTTTGGCCTCGACCACGCGGCAGGTGCCATCGGCTGCATCGGCCCGGGCACGGCGAACGCGATCCGCCAGAATGGCGGGCGCGTCGATATCGTTCCGGACGGCGGCTACAACTCCGAACACCTGCTGATGACGCCGGCGCTCGCGGACATCGACGGCAAGACCATCCGCATCGTGCGCGGCCAGAGCGGTCGTGAGCTGCTCGGCCAGACGCTGGCCCACCGCGGGGCTCGGGTCGATTACCTGTCCGTGTACACACGGCGTTGCCCCGATCACCCGCGGGCGTTGGTCGATGACGTGCTGGCAGGCTGGGAGGCCGGGGATATCGATGCCTGGACGATCATGAGCGTCGAAACGCTGGACAATTTCCTGACACTGACCGGCGAGCGTGGCGCCCGGCTAGCCGCAGGGACGCCGCTGGTGACGCCCGCGGAACGTGTGTTAAAAGAAGCGGAGGAGCGACTGCCGGGCGTGTTTGTGGCGCTGTCACACGGCACCTCGGCCGACGACCTGGTGGATGCGGTCGACGGCGTGATCGTTCCGCAATCCTGAGAGTAAAGGCATGAGCGAAAAAGACCCGGACGCGACCTTTGACGAAGCCGAGCTTCTCGAAGACGACACCGCCACCGAGACAGACGAGACCCAGCCGTCGCCGAAGGGCGTTGCCTGGAATTTCATTGCGATCACCCTGTCCGTACTGGCGCTGCCGGCGATCGCGTGGCTGCTGTGGAACGAGCTGCAATCCGGTGATGCGACCTCGGACAGTGACGCGGCAATCGCCCGCCTCGAAGCGCGCCTCGACTCCAGCCGCGAGACCATCACGGCGCTGGATGCACGCATCGGTGAACTGAGCGAAGAAAATGACGCGCTGGAAGCGGCGATCCGGGACGTCAGCGGCCGTCTTGTCGACCCCACGGCACTGCTCGGTAACCTGCCGTCGCGCACGGCGGCACTGGAACGCGGACTGTCATCGCTGCAGGGCGTCTCCGAGGGCACCCGCGACCAGTGGCTGCTGGCGGAAGCCGAGTACTTCCTGCAGATCGCCAACGCACAGCTGCAGCTCGCAGACAACCCGGTGCTCGCCTCCGCCGCGCTGCAGCAGGCGGACCAGCGCGTCGCCGACCTGTCGAACCCGGCCTACACCGAAGTGCGCGCCGCAATCGCCGACGAAATCACCCGACTGTCCGCGGTCAGCAAGGCTGACATCACCGGCCTCGCGGTGACCCTGGCGAGCCTGTCACGCGTCGTCGACACGCTGCCTGTCCAGCGTATCGGTGAGGCAACGGAGTCTGACGAGGACCCGGTCATCGACGTCGAACAAAGCGGCCCGTCGCGGGCATGGTCGGCCGTCAAGGATGCGCTGTCAGGCGCGATCAAGGTCACACCGCCAGAGGACGCCGGCTCGCCACTGCTGACACCCGAAGCGGAGACGCTGCTGCGAGCCAATCTGTCGCTGCAGTTGCAGTCAGCGCGGCTCGCCCTTTTAAAAGGCGAGCGTGAACTGTTCGACCAGAGCCTGCAGGACGCGGACAACCTGCTGACCAGCTATTTCGATCTTCGCGAAGTGCCCGTGCAGAGCGCGCGGGAGACGATCGCCGAGATGCGCAGCAATCCCGCAATGCAGATCCGGCCGGACATCTCCGGGTCACTGAACCTGCTGCGCCAGTACCGCGTACTGGAAGGCAACGGCGAGTGAAGTTAGGAATCGCTGTCATTGTCGCGGCGATAATCGCCGTCTTCGCTGCTGAGTTCCTGGTTGAAGACTACGGCTACGTGTACATCGACTTTCGCGGTTATCGCGTGGAAATGAACCTGATCACGCTGGCGGTCATCTTTGTTCTAGCGGTTTTTGCGATCTGGTTTGTCCGCAAACTCCTGATCGCACCCCGCCTGGTCGGCGAGGCGGCTGGGCGCTACCGCGCGGCCCGCGCTGGCGACAAGCTGATGCGCGGCATGATCGAAGTGGCCGAGGGCAATTTTGCCAAGGGCGAGAAACTGCTCGGCCGCGCGGCCACCACCAGCGACGCGCCATTGTTTAACTACCTGCAGGCCGCCCGCGCGGCGCATCTGCAGGGCAACGTGGCGCGCCGCGACGAGTGGCTGAAGCTCGCCTACGAAGACACACCGGGCGCCGGCAACGCGGTGCTGCTGACGCAGGCTGAGCTGCAGATCGACAGCGGCCAGTACGAACAAGCGGTCGCAACACTGCGAAAGCTCGATGAAAACTCGCACAACCACGGCTACGCACTGGTGCTGCTGGGCAAGGTGTACTTCAACCTTGGTGACTGGCAAAACCTCGCCGATGCACTGCCCCGTATCCAGAAGCACGGCCGTATCAGTGCGGACAAGCTGAACGAATGGAGCCTGCGCGTGCACAGCGAGGCACTGCGCGGCGCCGCCGAGCCCGAGGAGGTCACGGCCGCGTATGCCGCCGTGCCGCGCAAGCTGCAGAGTGAGCCGAGAATTCTTGAGGACTATTTCGAGGCGCTGATCCGCACCGGCCAGCACGACAAGGCTGAGATCGAGCTCGGCAAGGCCATTGGCAAGGAATGGCGCGGGTTTCTTGTCCGGCTGTTCGGCAAGGTCGAGGGCAATGACGCCTCGAAGCAGCTCAAAAAGGCGGAAAGCTGGCTCAATCAGCACCCGGAAGACCCGGACCTGCTGCTCGCGGCCGCTAGACTGTGCCTGCGCAACGAGTTGTGGGGCAAAGCACGCAGCTATCTCGAGAGCGTCATCACGCTGCGGCCGAGTCCGGAGGCCTACCAGGTATACGGCAAGCTGCTGAATCAACTCGGCGAAGCCGACGCAGCGGCGGAAGCCTTCCGTGAGGGTCTGGGCCTCGTCTCGGCAGAACCCCTGCCCGCGATACCGCACCTCAAACCCGATCCGTCATGACGACGGTTGTCGGCACCGGCTACACGGGTGCCCGGCTGCTGCGGGCCCATGCAAGCCTTCGGGGCATCAGTCGATCGGTGCCGGACGGTGTCGACGCAGGCCGCATCACCGTGGTCGATCTCGACGAGGTTTCGGCATCCATCCCGGGCGATGACACGCTGATCTACACCGTGCCACCGGGTGGTGCATCGGGTGATGCGCGCCTCGCAGGCCTTCTGTCATCGCTGGACGCAACACCTGCGCGCATCGTCTACATCAGTACGACCGGTGTCTACGGCAATCGCGACGGCGAATGCGTACTGGAAACCGACCCGGTCAATCCACAAACCCAGCGTGCCGGGCGGCGCGTTGCGGCCGAGACCTTGCTGACGGACTACGCGGTCGCGAACAATACGACGCTTGTGATTCTGCGAGTGCCCGGCATCTACGGCCCCGGGCGGATCGGGCTCGATCGTATCCGCGCCGGCGAGCCGATCCTGCGCGATGACCAGGCAAACCCCGGCAACCGAATTCATGTCGACGACCTTGCGGCGGTCTGTCTGCGCGCGGCGGACACCGACGTGCCGGCCGGTATCTACAACGTGGGTGACGGCGACCATCGCTCGTCGTCGTGGTTCACCGCCGAGACGGCGCGACAGGCGAAGCTGCCCGCACCGCCGGAAATCGACCGGGACGAGGCCAGCCGCGTGTTTTCGCCGATGCGTCTGTCGTTTCTAAACGAGTCGCGCCGCATCGATACCACCCGCCTGCGCGACACAATGGGCTTCACGCCTCGCTACGCCGATGCAACCGACGGGATCCGAGCGAGTCTCACAGAGTCATGAGACGCCTGATCGGCATTGTGTTGTGCCTGTTGCTCGCGGGCTGCGCCACGCGACCGCCGGAGAATGTGGAAAATATCTGCGCGATCTTCGAGGAGCGCGGCGGCTGGTATAAAGCGGCGCGCAAATCCGAGAAACGCTGGGGCACGCCAATCCACATTCAGATGGCAATCATCAAGCAGGAATCGACGTTCAAATTCAACGCGCGGCCGCCGCGCCAGAAGCTGCTCGGGTTTATCCCGTGGACCCGGCCGTCGAATGCCTACGGCTACGCCCAGGCACTGGACAGCACGTGGAAGACTTACCAAAAGGACACGGGACGGCGTTTCGCCCAGCGCGATGACTTCGCCGATGCGATCGATTTTGTTGGCTGGTACACCAACAATTCGCAGGCATCGGTCGGCATATCGAAATGGGATCCGTACAACCAGTATCTCGCCTACCACGAGGGCGCCGGTGGCTGGAAACGCGGCACCTACAAGCGCAAGGGCTGGCTCAAGGACGTGGCGAAGCGGGTCGACTACCGGGCGCGGGAATGGGGCGCGCAGCTGAAGCGCTGCGAGGACGATCTCGACACCGGCTGGTGGCCGTTCAGCTAGGCGGTCGACGCCGAAGCGCCGACCTGCGGGCCGCTTAAGGCATGCTCCGCTTGGAGCGAAGCCAGGCGTCAAACGGTTCCCACTCGTCCCAGTCCGGCCAGGCCAGGTATTCCGGCAGTTCGTGCACGCCGAGCCCGCGGGTGTAGGCCCGCACGTAGTTCTGCGCCTCACGCAGCTGCGCGACGTAGGGAATGCCCGCCTTCAGCAGGTACGCGTCGAGATCGTCGAACGCGATCGTGTTGTCGCGAACGCGGTTTGCGACAGAGCCGATCTTGACCTGTTTCTTGGCCACGCGGCTCTGCTCTTTGAGTTCGTCAATGAATTTGGCCGTCGCCTGGATATCGATGGTGGACGGCATGACCGGCACGATGATCGTATCGGCGTGCTTGACGAGGTCCGTCAGCTCCTTGCCGTGTGAACGCGCCGGGGCGTCGATAACCATGACGTCCGCACCGCGCGGTGCGTGCCGGAGACCGTCATCGTAGGCCGAGACACCGGCGATCGATGCCTTGTCGGCCGGCCGACGGTCGAGCCAGTCGAGGCTGGATCGCTGGGGATCGTAGTCCGCCAGCACGACGGACGCGCCGTCTTTTGCAAAGGAGGCAGCAGTGTTAGTGGCGAGCGTGGATTTGCCGCAGCCGCCTTTGGAATTAAGAACCATGATATGGCGCATGTCTCTCCCCGAGGGTTATTCAAGCAAGAACGGTTATGTAAACTACCTCGGCCAAAAAGTCCATTGAGGATAGCCCCTTACGTGATCAGGCTGCCGTTTGTGAAAATGCACGGGACGGGTAACCGTATCCTGATTGTCGACAACCGCGATGCGGCTGCAGCGGCACCCGACGAAGCCACGCTGCGCCGCCTCGGTGACTCCGCGACAGGTCCGGGGTTCGATCAGCTCATGTGGCTCTGCGCGAGCGACCGGGACGACGCCGTGGCCGCATACCGCGTTTTCAACGCCGACGGCTCCGAAGTCGAGCAGTGCGGTAACGGCCTGCGCTGCGTCGCCTGGCTGATGGCGAAAGACGGCGACCCCGAATTCACTTTATCGAGTCCGGCTGGGCCGGTTTCGGCTCGCGTGGCGTCGGCCGACGATGTGGCTGTCAGTATGGGCCGCCCTGTATTCCGGCCGGACCGGATCCCGTTCATCGCCGAGCAGGAAGCCCCGCGTTACCGAATCGAGGTGGGCAGCGACAGCATCGAAGCGAGCGTGCTGTCGATGGGCAACCCGCACCTGGTCATCGACGTCGACGACATCGACACGGCACCGGTCGCCGAACTGGGGCCAGCACTGGAGACCCACGCGCGCTTCCCAGAGCGAACCAATGTCGGTTTTGCGCAGTTCCTCGAGCGTGATCGCATTGCGTTGCGCGTGTTCGAACGCGGTGTCGGCGAAACACTCGCCTGCGGTACCGGCGCGTGTGCGGCGGTCGTCAGCGGCATTCGCCGCGGCCTGCTCAACGAGTCGGTCGAGGTGACCGTGCCGGGCGGCAAACTCATGGTAAGCTGGCGCGGAGATGACGCCTGGCTGTCCGGCCGGGTAACACTGGAAGACGAGGGATCCATCGATTTATGAGCACGCAGCCCGAATACGTTGATGAAGGCCTGACCGACGAAGCCGTTGCTGAATTCCTGCTGCGCGATCCGGAGTTTTTCGAGCGCAACAGCAAATTGCTGGCTGACCTGAGACTGCCGCATGCGGCCGGCGGCACGGTGTCTTTGGTCGAACGCCAGGTGTCCACGCTGCGTCAACGCGAGCTCAAGCTCGAGCGGCAGCTCAAGGAGCTGATCGGCGTAGCGCGCGACAACGACGTGCTCGCTGCAAAGATCCACACCCTGGCCATTCAGCTACTCGCGCAAAAAACGTTGGCGGACACCGTCGGCGTTGTCGAAGAGGCGGTGCGTGCCGGCTTCTCGGCCGACCACGCCGTACTCGTGCTGTTCGGCGATCCGGAGGATTTCACCGACATGCTGCACGGTCGCTTTCTGCGCGTCGTGAAACGCAACGACGACGCACTCGGCCCGTTCACGACCTTCCTCGACAGCAGCAATCCGCGCTGCGGCCAGGCCCGTGACGCGCAGCTCGCTTACCTGTTCCACGAGGACGCGGAAGAGATCGGCTCGGTGGTGATGCTGCCACTGGGCGCAAAATCAAACATCGGCTTCATGGCGATCGGCAGCCACGACAAGGACCGTTTCCACCCGGGCATGAGTATCGACTTTGTGACCCGCGTTGGCGAGCTGGTCACCGAGGCCTTAAAGCGCTTCTGATTCGATGCCGAGCTCGGACTGGATAGACCGGTTCCTCCACCATCTGGAATACGAACGGCGCCTGTCCAAACACACCCGCGACAACTATCGGCGTGACCTGCTGGCACTGCAGGATTTCTGTGCGCGGTCCGGAATCGACGACTGGACTCACGTCGACAGCGGACACATCCGCAGCTTTTCCTCCGCCTGTTACCGCAAGGGATTAAACGCGCGCAGCATCCAGCGACGCCTTTCCGCCGTACGCAGTTTCTTTCGCTACCTGCTGCGTGAGAAACAGGTCGACAACAACCCGGCGAGCTCGGTGTCTGCCCCCAAAGGCCCGAAACGTCTGCCGGGCAATCTCGACGCCGATCGCATGGCGCGTCTGCTCGACATCCCCGGCGATGGACCGCTGGTCGACCGCGACCGAGCCATGCTGGAGCTGCTGTATTCGTCCGGCCTGCGGCTCGCTGAACTGACCGACCTGGATGTACACGACGTCGATCTCGCGGACGCCACCGTGCGTGTCACCGGTAAAGGCAACAAGGACCGCGTCGTGCCGGTGGGCCGGGCGGCACTGTCCGCGATTCGCGCATGGCACAAAGCACGTGCAGCACTCGCTGACGTCGACGAGCCGGCGCTGTTTGTCAGCAAGCGCGGCAGCCGGATCAGTAAGCGCAATGTACAGGCACGGGTCGAGCACTGGGCCAAAATCCAGGGCATCGACACCCGCGTCTATCCCCACCTGTTCCGTCACTCCTTTGCGAGCCACGTGCTCGAGTCCAGCCAGGACCTGCGTGGCGTCCAGGAGCTGCTGGGGCACGCCAATATCGCGACCACGCAGGTCTACACGCATCTTGATTTCCAGCATTTGGCACAGATCTACGACAAGACACATCCCCGGGCCCGGACCAAGAACAAGCCGTAAGCGGCCCGAAATCAGGAAGACTCTTATGGAACAGTACCGCGGCACGACGATCGTGTCGGTTCGGCGTAACGGCAAGGTGGCCATTGCCGGAGACGGCCAGGTCAGCATGGGCAACACGGTCATGAAGGGCAATGCCCGCAAGGTGCGCCCGCTCGCCGGCGGTCGCGTGATCGCCGGGTTTGCCGGCGGCACCGCTGACGCCTTCACCCTTTTCGAGCTCTTCGAGAGCAAACTCGAGCAATACGGCAACCTGACCCGCGCCGCGATCGAACTGGCGAAAGACTGGCGCACGGATCGACGCCTGCGGCGTCTCGAGGCGCTGCTTTGCGTCGCGGATCACGAGTCGTCGTTTATCGTCACCGGCAACGGTGATGTCATCGAGCCGGAGAACGACCTGATGGCCATCGGTTCCGGTGGCTCTTTCGCGCAGGCGGCCGCACTGGCCCTGCTCGACAACACGGAGCTCGAGGCCCGCGAGATCGTCGAAAAGGCTCTGAAGATCGCAGCCGATATCTGCGTCTACACCAACCAGAACATCGTCGTCGAAGAGCTCGGCGCCGACTAGCCAGACCGGCCGCGCTCAGCGCGCCGGCAACGGATACCCACTCATGTCTCAAATGACCCCACGCGAGATCGTTCAGGAACTCGACAATCACATTATTGGCCAGGACTCGGCCAAACGCGCTGTAGCAATCGCCCTGCGCAATCGCTGGCGGCGCATCCACGTCGATGAGCCGCTGCGCAGCGAGATCACGCCGAAAAACATTTTGATGATCGGGCCGACCGGCGTCGGCAAAACCGAGATATCCCGTCGCTTAGCCAAACTCGCCAAGGCGCCGTTTATCAAAGTCGAGGCCACCAAGTTTACCGAGGTCGGCTACGTCGGCCGTGAAGTGGACAGCATCATCCGCGACCTGATGGACGTGTCGGTAAAAATGACGCGCGAGGCCGAGATGGCCAAGGTGAGCCACCGTGCCGAAGACGCCGCCGAGGAACGCCTGCTCGATGCGCTGCTGCCGCCGCCGTCGCCGGGACTCGGTGGCACCGTCGAGAACAGCGATTCGGACACGCGGCAGAAATTCCGCAAGATGCTGCGCGAGGGGTCGCTCGATGATCGCGAGGTCGAAATCGACATCGCCGCCGCACCGATGGGCGTAGAGATCATGGCACCGCCGGGTATGGAAGAGATGACCTCGCAGCTGCAGGGCATGTTCCAGAACCTGGGCGCCGGCAAGCGCAAGTCGCGCAAGCTCAAAGTGCGCGAAGCAATGAAGCACCTCGTCGACGAGGAAGCCGCAAAAATGATCGACGAGGAAGAGATGAAGGCGCAGGCGCTCGAGGCCGTCGAGCAGCACGGCATTGTTTTTCTCGACGAAATCGACAAGGTGGCGCGTCGTTCAGAGGCACAGGGTGCCGACGTATCGCGGGAAGGCGTACAGCGCGACCTGCTGCCGCTGGTCGAAGGCTCTACCGTGAACACGAAGTACGGCATGGTGAAGACGGATCACATCCTGTTTATCGCCTCCGGTGCGTTTCACGTGTCAAAGCCGTCCGACCTGATCCCGGAACTGCAGGGTCGCTTCCCGATCCGCGTCGAATTGCAGTCGCTGTCGGTTGACGACTTCGTGAAGATCCTGACGGAAACCAACGCTTCGCTGACGGCGCAGTACGCCGCGCTGCTGCACACCGAGGAAGTGACACTCGAGTTTGTCGAGTCCGGCGTGCGTCGATTGGCCGAGGTGGCCTACCAGGTCAACGAGAACACCGAGAACATCGGGGCGCGTCGCCTGCACACGGTCATGGAACGCCTGCTCGAGACGATTTCCTTCGAGGCCTCGGACAAGAGCGGCGCGCATCTGACTATCAACGCGGGTTACGTCGACGATCACCTCGCCGAACTGTCTCGCGACGAAGACTTAAGCCGCTACATCCTGTAAGCCATGCCGCAGCCGATCGAGATCAAGCTGCGCACCAAGTCGCGGGTGCTCGACGTGACCTTCGACGACGGGCTGCGTGCCAAACTCGACTTCGAGTACCTGCGGGTGTATTCCCCGAGTGCCGAGGTCAAAGGCCACGGGCCGGGCACCGAAACCCTGCAGGTCGGCAAGCAGCACGTGGAGATCCAGAGCGTAGAGCCGGTCGGCAATTACGCGGTGCGCCTGATTTTCGACGACGGTCACGACTCCGGCCTTTACACCTGGGCCTATCTGCATGAATTGGGCCGCGAACGGGATGCGAAGTGGCGCGATTATCTCGACCGGCTGGAAGCCGCGGGGTATCCTCGCCCATCCTGAAAAGCGGCCAAGCGCATGGACAAGACAACACATTTCGGCTTCAAGGATGTGGCCGCCACGGAGAAAGCCGGCCTGGTGCGCGGCGTGTTCGACTCCGTGGCCGGCAACTACGACATCATGAACGACCTGATGTCAGCCGGCCTGCACCGCCTGTGGAAACGCGCAACCATCGCAGAAGCCGGCGTGCGATCGGGACATCGTGTGCTCGACCTCGCCGGCGGCACCGGCGATCTGGCCATTGAGTTCGCACGTAACGTCGGCGACGCCGGACGCGTCGTGCTCGCTGACATCAATGCCGCGATGCTCGAACAGGGTCGGCGACGCGTGGTCGATGCCGGCGTGGCCGGTCGCATCGATATCGCGCAGGTCGACGCCGAGAAACTGCCCTTCGACGATAACCACTTTGACCGCATCACAATCGCCTTCGGCCTGCGCAATGTCACCAACAAGGATGCGGCGCTGAAGTCGATGTACCGGGTGCTGAAATCGGGCGGCAAGTGCCTCGTGCTGGAATTTTCACAGCCGGCCGAAGCGATTCAGCCCGCCTACGACCTGTATTCCTTCAAAGTGCTGCCGATGCTCGGCAAGTTCGTCGCAAACGACGCAGACAGCTACCAGTACCTCGCCGAATCCATCCGTAAGCACCCGGATCAGGACACGTTGAAATCGATGATGGAAAACGCCGGCTTCGAGCGCTGCCGCTACCGCAATTTCTCCGCCGGCATCGTTGCGCTGCACATGGGCTACAAAGTCTAGCCAGTCATGAATGCTCTTGATGCACTGATGCGCCCGGTGGCGCGGCTGCTCAATCGCAGCATTCAGGATTCGTTGACGGCGCAGGAACTCTGCGGCGAGCTCAACGGGCACATTGTCGGCATCGCCGTTCGCGATACCAGCCTGGCCGTGCATTTCGTGTTTGATGATGCGATCACGCTGCTCAGTGATGCACCGCGTGATGCGGACGCGCGTATCGTCGGCTCCATTCCCGGTCTGGCCCGTCTCGCCGCCAGCGGCGATCCGGATGCGATCCGCCGCGGCGATATCCAGCTCGAGGGTGATATTGCGACCATCCAGACCTTTCAGAAGCTGCTGGCCTATGCCAAACCGGACCCGGAAGAAGAACTGTCCCGGGTTATCGGCGACCAAGCCGCCAACCAGCTCGGCAATCTCGCGCGCAGCGTCGGTGCCTGGGGTCGGGACGCGCGCGACACGATGGCCGGCAATTTGAAGGAATACCTGCAGGAAGAGAGCGGCGACGTGCCGTCACGCTACGAGGCTGAGCGTTTCGGCAAAGCGGTCAGCAAGCTGCGTGACGATGTCGATCGCCTCGAAGCGCGACTCGAGCGGCTCGAGGAATCGCCGCCGTGATGTCCCGTCGTACTCTGCTCCGCCTGATCGGAATCCAGCGCGTACTCGTTAAATACGGGCTCGACGACATCATCAAGGAGGCACACCTGCTCAGGCCGCTGCGCTTCCTGTTCCTGTTCGCACCGCGCCGCAGCGATCGCGACGCTCCGCTGGGCGAACGCATTCGCCTGGCGCTCGAGGAATTGGGGCCGATTTTCGTCAAGTTCGGCCAGGCGCTGTCCACGCGACGTGATCTGCTGCCGCCGGACATTGCCGATGAGTTGGCCAAGCTGCAGGACGCCGTACCGCCGTTTCCTGGCGAAGACGCCATCGGCATCATCGAAGATGCCTACGGTCAGTCGGTCGACGAGGTGTTTGAACGCTTCGATCGGGAACCGCTGGCGGCCGCGTCGATTGCGCAGGTGCACGCCGCAAAACTGAAAGACGGCCAGGAAGTCATCGCCAAGGTGCTGCGGCCGGGAATCGCGGAGAAAATCGATCGCGATCTGGAGGTCATGCGTGCTGTCGCCGAATTGGCCTCGAAGTACTGGTCGCTGGGCCGCCGACTGAAGCCGGTGGAAGTTGTCGCCGAGTACGAACAAACGATCACCGACGAGCTCGACCTGATGCGCGAAGCCGCCAACACGGCGCAGCTCAAACGCAATTTCGAAGGCAGCGATCTGTTGTACGCACCCGCGATCTACTGGGACTACTGCCGGCCGGAAGTCATGGTGCAGGAGCGCATCTACGGCATCCAGATCAGTGACCTCGATACGCTGCGGGACCTTGGAACCAACTTCCAGGTGCTCGCCGAAAACGGCGTAGAGATCTTTTTCACTCAGGTGTTCCGGCACAACTTCTTTCACGCCGATATGCACCCGGGCAACATTTTCGTCATGGTCGACGATCCGGAGCGCCCGAAATACGCGGCGGTCGACTTCGGCATCGTCGGCTCGCTGAATCCCGAGGACAAGGAATACCTCGCCGCCAACTTCCTGGCGTTTTTTGACCGCGACTACCACGCCATCGCCAAGCTGCACATCGACTCCGGCTGGGTGCCGGAAGGCACGCGTATCGACCAGCTGGAAGCGGCCGTGCGCACCGTCTGCGAGCCGGTGTTCAACAAACCGCTCGAGGAGATTTCCTTCGCCCAGGTGCTGATGCGCCTGTTTCGCGTTGCGCAACGCTTCGAAGTGGAGATCCAGCCGCAGCTCGTCCTGCTGCAGAAAACCCTGTTCAACATTGAGGGGCTGGGGCGCGAACTGTACCCGCGCCTGGATCTCTGGAAGACCGCACGCCCGGTGCTGAAAAAATGGATGGACGAACAAGTGGGTCCGCGCGCCATCGTTGACGACCTGCGCGTCAACCTGCCGCAGATTCGCCAGGCAATGCGCCATTTCCCGGTTGCCGTGCGACACATCGCGGAACAGGCCGCGACCGGTGACCTGTCTCTGGACGTGCAGTCGCCGGCTATCCATGACATTCAAACAGAGCTGGCCAGCCAGCGACGGCAGCGCTTCTGGCTGGTCATGGCGGCCACCGGCATCCTGTCCGCCAGTGTCGTATTCGGTCTCGAGGCCAGTCCGTATCTCGCCGGCGGGCTGCTCGGCTTCGGCATTCTCGCCGCCTGGTTAGGCCGCCCGGGCAAGTAATGCTCAGCTCGATCGCACGACTGATCCTGCGGCTTGGCGGCTGGGAGATCCTTGGTGCCCGGCCCAAAGAACCCCAGGGCGTCATCATCGCCTACCCGCACACGTCGAACTGGGACGGATTCTGGGCGCTGACCTGCAAGGTCGCTCTGAAGCTCAACGACGTTCGCTTTTTCGGCAAGCACTCCCTGTTCTGGTTTCCGCTCGGCAACCTGCTGCGCGCGCTTGGCGGTATCCCGCTGGATCGCAAACGCGCTGGCGGCGCCGTACAGCAGGCTGTCGACCTGCTGGCGCAGGGCGAGCCGATGTTGTTCGCACTTGCACCGGAAGGCACGCGCAGCAAACGCGACCACTGGAAAAACGGCTTCTATCGCATCGCGATGGAGGCCGACGTCCCGGTCACACTCGCGCTGCTGGATTTCGGCAAACGCCGCATCGGTCTCAGTGCGACACTGAAGATGACCGGCGACGTCGAGCACGACCTGGCGCGACTGCGTGAAGAATACGCCGACGTTATCGGGCGGCGCCCCGAGCTCGCCAGCGACATTCGCTTCGCGTCAGACCCGCTGGAAAAACGATGAACGAAGCCAGATTCCATCGCGCTATTCGCAGCTACGTGCGCCGCGCCGGGCGCCTGACCGAGTCGCAGCAGCGCGCCATCGACGAGCTGTGGCCGAGCGTGGGCATCGAGTACGCGGCTGAGCCACTGGATCTCAACGCGGCCTTTGGCCGCACAGCGCCACTGACTGTCGAGATCGGCTTCGGCAACGGCGACACGCTGGTGCAACTCGCTGCGGCGTCACCGACTATGAATTTCCTCGGTATCGAAGTGCATGAACCGGGCATCGGCCACTGCCTGATCGCCAGCCGCGACGCCGGCATCAACAACCTGCGGCTGATCGCGCACGACGCGGTCGAGGTGCTCGACCACCAGCTGACAGCGGGCAGCATCCAGCGGCTGAATCTGTATTTTCCCGACCCGTGGCCGAAAAAGCGCCACCACAAGCGCCGCATCCTCAACGCGACCTTTCTTGAGCGCATCCACGGCCGTATGGCGGACGCGGCGAGCCTGCACATCGCCACAGACTGGGCCAATTACGCCGAGCACATCGATGAGTTGTTTGCCGACACCGAGTGGTTCGAGCTCGACGCCCGTCGCGAGCACGACGGCGATGCGCCAATTGACCGTCCGGTCACGAAATTTGAGCGCCGCGGCCTCCGCAAAGGGCACCGCATCGTCGACTGGCGCTTCCTGCGTCGGTAGTTTTGCGTATGCGGCTTGCGGAGCCGGAATCCTCTTCTATAACTAAATTACACAGGCAATTTACAAAGAGGAGGCCTGCTATGGGACTGGTGTATCCAGTCATCGGCCAGTGGTTTTCCCGTCCGAACGGCACGCTGTTCGAGGTGGTCGCTCTGGATGACCAGGCGGGCACCGTTGAACTCCAGCAGTTTGACGGCACCATCGACGAGATCGACCTTGAGGCGTGGCCGGAGCTAATGCTCACCGAAGTCAGCGCTCCCGAGGATTGGTCAGGGTCTGTGGACATGGATCCGCAGGACTACGATGGCAAGGCCGATATTGAAATCCCGACCGGCTACCAGGACGCGCTGGCGTTCCTGGACCTGATGGAGAGTCAGCTCACCTAGAGCTCACTGCCCTTCCGGGCCGGTCACCCTTACCTCGCCGTCGGTCACCTCGACCGCCACGGGCCGCAAGCTTTTCCCTGTGCACGGGCCCGCAAAACACAAACCACTGTCAATCTCGAACATTGCGCCGTGTGACGCGCAGATGATCGCGTCCTTGTCCGGCGTCAGGAAACGATTCGGTCCCCAGTTCAGCGGGTGGCCGGCGTGCACGCAAAAGTTCTGGTAGGCGTAAATCGCGTCACCACGCCGTACGACAAAGCCGCGGAATGGCCAGTCGCCATCGCCGATGGAAAACTCGACGGTACCGGGATCGTCGATTTCGGCAAACGCCGCAACGTTAATCGTTTTCACGCCGGGCCTCTGCCGTGACGCGCACCACGAGGATCGCCAGGATGATGGACGGAACCCCGGTCGCCGCCGCGTAGATAAAAAAGCCCTCATAGCCGAGCCACTCCTGTATCGCGCCGGAGAAGCCCGCGACAAACTTGCCAACAAACACCGACAGCGAACTAAACAGCGCGTACTGCGTTGCGGTAAAGGAGATATTCGTGAGACTCGACAGGTAGGCAATAAACACGGTACCGGAGAAACCCTGCGCAAAGTTGTCAAAGCTGATCGTGATCGTCAGCGCCACCAGATCCGGACCGGCGGAGGCGAGATAAACGAAAAACAGGTTGGTCGCGGCGATCAGCGTGGCAGACAGGATCAGTGAGCGGGCCGCGCCGAGCTTGACGATGGCGAGACCGCCGCCGGCGATACCGAACAGTGCGACCCACAAGCCATACAGCTTGGCCACACTCGCGACCTCGGACTTGGTGAAGCCAATATCATCGTAGAACGGGTTCGCCATGATGCCGAGCACGTAGTCGCTGATGCGATACAGCGCGATAAACAGCAACATGACCACAGCAAACCGGCCGTAACGCTGGAAGAAATCGGCAAACGGTCCGGCGACGGACTTACCGAACCAGCGGAAAAACCCCTCGTCGAAAATGCGCGCCTGCACATCGACCGTGGCCGGTACCGGCGGCTCCTTCGCGATCAGTGTCGTGATCAGTCCGAAGCCCATGCACAGCGCCATGACCTGGTAGGCGATCGTCCACGACATGAAGTCCGCGACGTACAGCGCACCGGCACCGCCGACGATAATCGCGATGCGATAGCCATACTGGTATGCCGCCGCGAGCAGTCCCTGCATGTCGTCCGGCGCGCACTCAATGCGGTAGGCATCAATGGCCATGTCCTGTGTGGCCGAAGACACGGCGACGGCCAGCGCGACGAGCGCAAATGCCGTGATCGCCTGCGCCGGGTCAATCAGCGACAGTGACACCAGGCTCACGGCGATCAGCACCTGGGAAAACAGCAGCCAGGCGCGTCGCCGGCCGAGCGTCCGGCTCAGCAGCGGAAGCTGCAAACGATCGACCAGCGGCGACCACAGGAATTTCAGTGCGTAGGCGAGACCGATCCAGGCGAACGCACCGATCGTGCTTTTCTGGATGCCGGACTCGTTAAGCCAGAAGGTCAGCGTCGCATACACCAAAGGAAACGGCAGGCCACCGGAAAAGCCCAGGAAAAAGATGACGACGATCTTTTCCTGCAGGTACCAGGTCCAGGGCCTGTTTGCCGCTACCGGGGCTGACTCAGCCATGCGACCAGTCGTAGTCCAGGGTCAGCGGCGCATGATCGGAGAAGCGTTCATCGCGATACACCTCGGCCAGACGAACGGTATCACCGAGCTTCGGCGTCACGACCTGGTAGTCGATACGCCAGCCGACGTCGTTGTCCCAGGCGCGTCCCCGGTTGGACCACCAGGTGTAAACCGCATCGTCCGGGCGATGATGGCGAAACGCATCGACGAGTTTTACGTCATTGAACACGACGTCCATCCATGCGCGCTCCTCCGGAGTGAACCCGGAATTTTTCCGGTTCGCGCGCCAGTTCTTCAGGTCGATTTCGCGATGCGCGATATTCCAGTCGCCGCAGATGATCGACTGCGATCGACGGCGCTTCACCTTGCGCAGGTGCGCCTCGAAGGTTTCCAGGCAGCGAAATTTCGCGATCTGCCGCTCGTCGCTCGAGGAACCGGAGGGCAAATACACCGACGCGACATTCAGGCCGCCGAGCTGCACCTCGAGATAGCGGCCCTCGGCGTCAAACTCCGGATCGCCGTAGCCGCGAATGACCCTTGTCGGCTCGTGACGGGTGTAGATGGCAACGCCGCTATAGCCTTTTTTCTCGGCGTCTTCGTAGTAACAGTGGTAGCCCTGCGGCCGGAACACCGGATCCTCGAGCTGGTGAATCTGAGCCTTGGTTTCCTGGATGCAGACGACGTCGGCGTTCTGCTGCGCGAGCCATTCAAAAAAGCCCTTTCGGGCGGCGGCGCGAATGCCGTTGGCATTCAGGCTGATAACACGAAACACGGGACTCCTTGTACGCTCTGAGTGCGGGCGGGCTGTGTCATACTGCGCCGCGACCGCGCCATCATACAAGAGCTCAAACAAAGACCAAGCCATGGCAGCCTACAAGAACGACTTCATCGACCTGGCTCTAGAGCTCGGTGTTCTGCGCTTCGGCGAATTCACACTGAAGTCCGGGCGAACCAGCCCGTATTTTTTCAATGCCGGGCTGTTCAACACCGGGCGAGCAGCAGCCCGGCTCGGTCGCTTCTACGCGCACAGCGTGGCGTCGTCCGGCATCGAATTCGACATGCTGTTTGGACCGGCTTACAAGGGCATTCCGCTGGTCGCGCTGACCGCCGCTGCGCTGGCCGAGCACCACGGCATCGATGTGCCGTATGCGTACAACCGGAAAGAAGCGAAAGCACACGGCGAAGGTGGCTCCACGGTGGGCGCCCCGGTCGAGGGCCGTGTGTTGATTGTTGACGATGTGATTACGGCGGGTACCGCGGTGCGCGAGGCGTATGCGTCGATCAAGGCACTGCAGGCTGAGGTGGCCGGGCTGGTGATCTCGTTGGACCGCCAGGAGCGCGGCCAGGGCGAGCTGTCCGCCGTGCAGGAGTTGAAGGCGGCGCTGGGTATTCCGGTGACCAGCATCGTGCGGCTCGACGACCTGGTGTCGCGCCTCGAAAATATGCCGGATTATGGTGACCACCTCGAGCCCGTGGTCGCGTATCGCGAGAAGTACGGCGTCGACTACTGAGTCACAATTTTTTCCGACCACTCCAGATAGGCTTTTTTTCCCGGCTAAACGTTAACTGAGTCGCACTTTGACGACAGCTTCGTGGCATAGTTGGCGTATGGACAGGGGACTCCTCACAACGCTGGCTGCGCTGATCGTCGTATCCGCTGCTGCCGAAGGCGCCACGCCGACCGGCAAGTACAAGTGGGAAGACGAAGACGGCAACATCGTCTACAGCGACAAGATTCCGGCCAGCCAGGCGGAAAAGGACAAGGAAATCGTCAACGACTTTGGTGTTACCGTCGAGACACTCGACGGACGCAAGTCGGAAGCCGAAATCCGCGCGGAACAGGAGCGTATCGAGCGCGAAGAGGCCATGATGGCCCAGCGTCGCGCCGACCAGGCCCTGCTGAACACCTACCTGACTATCGAAGAGATCATGCTGCATCGCGACCGTCGCGTGGAGCTCTGGCAGGCGCAGGCTCGCGTCACCGAACTGTATCTTCGCAACCTGGAGCGTGAGCTGCAGCGCCTTGAAAAACAGGCCCAGCGCTATGCACCGTACAACGATGACCCCAACGCGGAGTACATCGACGACGTACTGATGAAGCGATTGAACGAAACGGACGCGACCATCAACCGTCATAAGGACAATCTCGAGAACTACAAGCAGGAAGAGCAGGTTATCCGCGCGCGCTTCGATGGCGACATCGAACGCTTCAAGCGGCTGAAAGGTCTCGAGTAAGCCTCAGCTCGTACCCGAGCTGCCGAAACCCCCGTCACCACGATCCGTCGCGTCGAATTCCTCGACCACGCTGAATTGCACCTGCTCGACGGGCACAAACACCATCTGCGCGATGCGTTCACCGGGCTGCACCTCGTAGGCCTTGGCGCCGCGGTTCCAGCAGGAGATAAACACCTGCCCCTGGTAATCCGAATCGATCAGGCCCGTCAGGTTGCCGAGCACGAGGCCGTGCTTGTGGCCGAGGCCCGAACGTGGCAGCAGCACAGCCGCCAGCGACGGATCGCCAACGTGGATCGCGAGCCCGGTGGGCACAAGCACCGTGTCACCCGGATTGACCGTCAGCGGCGCATCGATGCAGGCACGCATATCGAGCCCGGCCGAGCCGTCGGTGGCGTAATGCGGTAACGGGATGCTGTCCCCGACACGTGGGTCGAGGATCTTCAGTTCGATGTGGCGCAAGACCTTAGTCCCTGGAAGTAATCACGCTGAGCGGTGACGGGCGTTCGTCGCGGGCCGCGAAGCGCTCCGCCACGAGTCGAATGAGCTCGTTGGCCAGAGCGGTTTTCGCCATTTTGTCGAACGCGGCTTCGCCGCCGTGCCAGTAAACCTCAACGCAGTTTTCGTCGCAATCGAAAGCCAGCTTATCGCCGACACGATTGGCAATGATCATGTCGAGGTTTTTGCGGGTGAACTTGGCCAGGGCGTGTTCCCGCAGCTTCTCGGTTTCCGCTGCAAAGCCGACGGTAAACGGTGCGGACGGCAGCGCCGCCACCGACGCGAGGATGTCACGAGTCTTGCTCATCTCGAGCGACAGGCGATCACTCGACTTTTTGATCTTCTGCTCGGCGAGTTTCGCCGGCTGGTAATCGGCCACGGCCGCGGATCCGATGAAGATATCGGCGTCATCGACACGCGCCAGGGTTGCTTCGTACATTTCCGCAGCGGTCGTCACGTCCACCCGTTCGACGCCGGCCGGGGTGTTGAGCGCGACCGGTCCGGATACGAGGATCACGCGGGCGCCGGCCGCCTTCGCCGCTGCTGCGACGGCGTAACCCATCTTGCCGGATGAACGGTTGGTGATGTAGCGAACCGGGTCGATCGCTTCTCGCGTTGGCCCTGCCGTGATCAGTACGGTACGCCCGGCAAGTGACTGTGGAACCTGCAGCTGCAGCACCGCATCGGCAATCTCGACCGGTTCGAGCATGCGACCCGGGCCGGTCTCCCCGCAGGCCTGCGCGCCGGACGCCGGGCCCAGCAGCCGGATTCCGCGGGCTTGCAGTACCTCGCGGTTGGCGACCACCGCCGGGTTGTCCCACATCGCGTTATTCATCGCCGGCGCTACAGCAATCGGCGCACGCGTGGCAAGGCACAGTGTTGACAGCAGGTCGCTGGCGGCGCCGTGGGCCAGTCGCGACAGGAATTCGGCGGTCGCCGGTGCCACAAGCACCTGATCGGCCCAGCGCGCCAGCTCGATATGCCCCATCGCTGCCTCAGCTTCCGTGTCCCAGAGCGTGGAACGCACCGGTTTACCGGACACAGCCGACAGCGCCGTCTCGGTGACAAATTCGGTCGCCGACCGGGTCATGACCACCTGCACATCTGCACCGCGCTCCCGCAGGCGGCGGATAAGGTCCGGGGTTTTGTAGGCGGCGATGCCGCCGGTAATGCCGAGAAGGATGTTCATAGCGAGTGAATTCAGCGTTTGATGGTCAAATTATGGCGTCTATGACGGCCTTTTTCAGCCAACTGGCGCGCATCGATCAGATCGAGTGGCTATCTGCTTATGCCGCCG
>JBCCNM010000032.1:0-25593 GCA_039025835.1 Pseudomonadota bacterium
CCGGCGTCCTTGTCCAGCTCGTACTTGATGGGCTGGCCGCCGACGGGAACTTCAACGATCACGTTGATGTCGTCGGGCGGGTTGTTGCCGATGGAAATAGCGTCGATACGCATGGCGAAAATTCCGTAGGGGGCCTGGCAGGGCGGTGATTATAGCCAATCAATCTATGGCGCAGGTCGCGGCACGGCCGGATTCCGTAACAGCTTGTATCGCCCCGTGCTCAGGCGCGATCAGAGACGAAGCCACCGACCGCCTGGTTGAACACCAGCGTCACAAAGGACAGGCCGCAAATCCAGTAATGGTTTGCACCGCGAGCCTGCTGGCTGGCGTTTTTCACCAGCGCTACAGCGTCGAGCTGCGCGCATTTGACCCGCACCCGCTGGCCGGGCACGAGCTGTTCGTTGGTCATGATGCGCATACCGTTCAGCGAGATGTCTTCGCTGCGCGCCGGCAACGCTCGCCGCTGCGGCCACGTCGTGTACAACTCGATCTCCTGGCGTTTGCCGATCCTGCCCACCGAGCGGGCGTCGTTATGTTCCAGCCGAAGCTGCTCAGCGACCGCCAGTGGACTCTTGCAGACCACGCAACGCGCATCGGCGAAGATCGATCGACCGTGGTCGTGCGGCATGAAACAGAATATGCACTCCCGATACGGATCGAGCGGACGTGACGGCTGCGGCGGCGGTTCGGGCGGCGGTTGCTCGTCGTCGAGCTGCTCGATGCTCGCCTCGCGCGGCGGCAGTGACGCATCGTACTCGGCACGTCGCTCCGGGTTCGTCAAGGTCGCGTAGGCCTCATTGATCATCGCCGCGACTTCCGAGTCACCGCCGAGATCCGGGTGCATTTTCAGGCGCTGCATCAGGGTCCGAAAACTCGCCTTGATGACCTCGGTGGGCGCATCCCGGCTGACGTGCAACAGCTCGTAGTGGTCGCGATTGTCGGTATTGCCGTTGCTCATCGGCGACCCAGCAGTGAGCGGACCTTGTTACGCAAGGTCGATGAGCTAACCGGTTTTTGCAGGAATTCAAATGCCCCGGCACTGAGGTCGCGAGCCAGCACGTCCTCTTCGACGTAGCCGGAGCAGACCAGCACCGGCGAATCCGGGAAGCGCTCCGTGAATGCGGCGATAAGTTCGGTCACAGAACCGCCCGGCATGATCGCGTCCGTGACCAGCAGGTCGATGTCGGACGAGGACTGGATCAGCTCGATTGCCTCGCGAATATCGGAGGCCTTATACGTGGTATGTCCGGCCTCCTCGAGTGCCGCCACCAGGGCGCGCAGCACGATTTCCTCGTCGTCCGCGACGATGATGTTGCGCCCGGGCTCGTCGCCCACATCGAAGGCGTCGGTGGTTTCGGTCGCGGACTCCGGTGCCTCGCGCGCTTCGAAAAACAGGCTGAACGTCGAGCCCACGCCCGGCTGGCTGACCACGTCGACACGTCCACCGGCGTTTTCCACACTGCGCCGCACTGACGCAAGGCCGAGTCCCGTGCCCTCCGCACCCTTGGTGGAGAAAAACGGCTCGAAGATGCGCTCGAGCAGGCCGGGTTCGATACCCGAGCCGTTGTCCGACACTTCCAGGCAGATATCGTCTCCGTCGCGCAGCAGCCGCAGTGTGATTCGGCCTTCGCCGTCGATCGCATCGCGACTGTTGAGCACGAGGTTGAGTATGGCCTGTTGCAATTCGCCGCGATCAACTCGGATGTAGTGACCGGATTCGATATTTGATTCAAAGCCAATGTTGGCAGGCAGCAGGGTTTTCAGCAGATTGATTTGCGGCTCAAGCGCATCAGCTACGTCATAGACTTCAGGTCGGCGCACGTAGTTTTTGCTCAGCGTCATGACCTGCTTCGACACCTGCGTAGCCTGACGTGCGGCCTCCGACATGTCCGCTGCGGCGCGCTCAACATAGGCGGTGTTGTCGGGGTTGCGCTGCAGCATTTCCGTCCACGTGGTAATCACGGTCAAGGCGTTACCGAAGTTGTGCGCCAGGCCTCCAGTGATGCGCGAGACCAGCTCCGAGCGCTGCGCCTCCTGAAACGCCAGTTCCGCGCGCTGGCGTTCGCGATTTTCCTGCTGCAGCATCTCAAGTGCCTTGGCCTGGCGTCGCGCGATATAGGACACCGACAGCGCGAGAACGAGAATCTGCACACCGGAGAAAATGGCACCGCGGATGTAGTTGTTGACCGTCGGGTCGTACAACAGTGTGTCCATCGTGGCCGGTGAAAACAGTCGCCACTGGAACAGGTTCAAGCCCGATCCGACCAGCACAATAACGACTGACAACACCGACACAAGGACACCCCGATAACCCCAGAGCACGGCGATCAGGCTGGCCGCGATGGCCAGTGACAGGGCACTGGTCGGCACCGTGAGCGCTGCGTCGTGCAGCATCACGATCGATATGGAATACCAGAACAGCGCCACCGCGATGGCACGCGAACGCGGATAGCGGTGACCGAGCGACGTCAGCGCCAGCAGGAAGCCCAGGTAGACCAGGAAGAAAAGGCTGCGTGTCGACCCCTGAAACAACGCGAATGCGATCGGCAGCGTGGTTAGCAGAACCGTGCCCCCATTGAAATACCAGACGGCTCGCGCGCGCCAGCTATCGACGCCCCAGTCAACGTTCTCTTGGCTATCGCTCATTGATGATCCATTGATCGCTCTTCACCTCACCGTTCCGTCGGGACTGTTCCGCGAACTGTTCGCCGGTCAGAACTGCTGGCCAGAATCTCCTGTACCCGCCGCCGCAGTTGCGTCACTGTCACGGGCTTTTGCAGAAACGCATACGCGCCGTCTTCCAGTAGGTCCGCCAGCGCCTGCTCGCGAACGTGGCCGGAGCACACCAGCACCGGTCGGTTCGGAAAGTGTTGTTCGAAGGCATCGATGACCTGCGTTGCGTGCCCACCCGGCAAAACCGCGTCGGTGATCAGCAGATCGATATCCTCACACGACGAAATCGCGTTGATCGCGTCGTCAACATCCGCGGCGGCCGATACGCTGTGCCCGACCTGCTCGAGGCCGGTCGTCAGTGCACGCAGTACGATGTCTTCGTCGTCCACGACCAGTATGCGCGCCCTGAAATCTACGGCAAAGCTCCCGGTCTCGTCGGTCGACGTCTCCTCCGGCTCGCTCTCGGCCCGATTGAACAGCAGCGTAAAAGTCGTGCCCTCGCCGACCGCGCTTTTGACGTCAATGCTGCCCCCCAGGGATTCGACCGACTGCTTGATGGATGACAGCCCCAGACCTGTGCCCTCCTGGCCCTTGGTCGTGAAAAACGGCTCGAAAATGTGCTGCAGCAACTCGTCGTCCATACCTTCGCCATTGTCCGTCACCTCGAGCGCCACGTGCTCACCGAGGCAGCGGAGAACGACGTCGATTCGCCCGTCGCGACTCACAGCGTCCTTGGCATTTAACACCAGGTTTAACAGGATCTGCTGCAGCTCACTGCGGTCAATGGAAATCGGGCAGCCGGAATCCATGCTTGAGGTCAGCTTGACGTTGGCAGGCAGCAAAGTCCGCAGCATCATGAACTGACCGTCGAGCGCCTCAGCGGGATCGAGCACTTCGCGCTGCCGCACGTAATTTTTGCCGAGCATCATGATCTCGCGCGACACCATGGTTGCCTGCTGCGCGGCCTGTGCCATGTCCTTGGCGGCACGCTCGACGAAATCCTGGCGCTCCGGATTCCGGCCGAGCAGTTCGGTCCAGGTTGTAATGACCGTCAGCGCGTTACTGAAGTTATGGCTCAGGCCGCTGGTGAGCTGCGATACCAGCTCGGCTTTTTGCGCCGCGCGAAAGGCCAGCTCGGATTTTTTGCGGGCCATCGCTTCTTCGCGCAGCCGCTGCAGACTGCGTTCCTGCATGGAGGCAATGAAAAACACGGAGACACACAGCACCGAGATCGCGGTAATCGTCGATACGCCCTGGCGGAGATACACGCCGGGCGAATGGCGCAGAACCTCGAAATGCTCCGGTGTCATTGGCACGAAGCCGAGAAAAAACTCGTCGATGCCGGCGAGAATCACGATGGCGGACACCGTGAGCAAAGACAGGATCAGGCCGAGCTTGCTGTAGAAAAGGGCACCGAGGACCCCGGCGATAGACAGAGACGTCACCATGATCGGTGAGATCAAACCCAGCGTAAACACCCCGTAGGCCGCAACGATGAACCAAAACAGCGTCAGCAGCATGGCGATGTAGCGCGGCTTGAGTCGACCGAACACCAGGATAAGCAGCCCCACCACCGCGATCGCGGCATAGGGTGCCGCTATCGCGATGCCATCCTGGTAAGCCGAAAAGCCGATTGGGAAGACCGACATTGCCAGTGACAGCCACGACAACAGCACCGCGGCTTTCGCGCGCCAGCTCTCCGGTGACCAGAGCGACGGGGCATTGAAATCGGCGGTCAGATCCATCGGCAGCTTGCGTCCTGTACCGCGCTGTTCCGCGGTATACTGGGCGAAGCGGGATTCAGCCACTCCCGCATCCCTTTTCCAATTCAGTCAAGAGCTTACCCCATGAGACAGATCATTGCTGTAGCCCTTGCGGTAGCCGTTGTATCGGCCGCCTGCGCTAACGACCGTCAACCGTTTAACGTCGAAAGTGTCACAAGCTTTAACGAGCCCTGGGCCATGGCGTTCCTGCCAGACGGCAATTTGCTGGTCACCGAGAAATCCGGTCAGCTGCTGCTGGTGTCCGCCGACGGCCAGTCCGCGGAGGCGATCACCGGCGTGCCCGCCGTCGACTACGGTGGCCAGGGCGGACTCGGTGACATCGCACTGCATCCGGATTACGCCGACAACGGTGTGGTTTACCTGAGCTACGCCGAGTCCGGTGACGACGACACCCGCGGCGCCGCGGTCGCCCGCGCGGTGCTGGATATCGATGCGAAGTCACTGGCGGATGTCACCGTCATCTGGCGCCAGTTCCCGAAAACCACGGGCAAGGGGCACTACGGTCACCGACTGCTGTTCGATGATGAAGGTTACTTGTGGGTGTCATCCGGCGAACGGCAAAAATTTGACCCGTCGCAGGACATGCAGAGCAACATGGGCAAGCTGTTGCGGCTCAACGACGACGGCTCGGCCGCCGAGGGCAATCCGTTTTTTGACCAGGGCGGTGTCACCGCTGAAATCTGGTCGCTTGGCCATCGCAACCCGCTCGGCATCGACTTCGACACGCAGGGACGCCTGTGGAACTCGGAGATGGGGCCACGCCACGGCGACGAACTCAATCTCGTTATCAAGGGTGAGAATTACGGTTACCCGATTGTGTCCAATGGCCGCCACTACAGCGGCATGCCGATACCGGACCACGACACGCGCCCCGATCTCGAGGCACCGAAAGAATGGTGGAACCCATCGATCGCACCGGCCGACTTGATGTTCTACGACGGCGATGCGTTCGCAGACTGGATCGGCGACGCATTCATTCCCGGACTCGCCGGCAAGACGCTGGTCCGCGTCGAAATCGACGGTGACGACGCGCGCGAGGCGCAGCGCTATGACATGGGCAAGCGTATTCGCAGCGTTGAACAGGGCCCTGACGGCAATATCTGGCTGCTCGAGGATCAGGAAGGCGGTCGCCTGCTCAAACTGACACCGCGCTAAAGGCGGCGACAACAGCCCGCTGCAGCGACCTCGTGACGGGGTCACGCGCACTGCCGGTCATCGGTGTGACACGGTGACCACCGAGTGCTGTGCAGTCAGTAACAGAGATGACATTTCGAGCTTGTCAAGGGGCCTTGGCCGTGCCGGACATGGGATAATTGCGCTGTTGGTGGTCGACCATCCGGCCGGAGACATCGTTTGCGCGCGATCCTGTTAATCATCACGGCCGCCCTGCTCGGCACGTGCTCGAAGACCCCGCCCCTGCTCGAACAGGTGCTGGACATGGGCGAGTTGCGCGTTGTCACGCGGGACAGTCCGGTGTCTTTTTACGACGGCCCCGACGGCCCGGGCGGGCCCGAGTACGACCTGTTCAGCCGGTTCGCGAAAGAGCTCGGCGTCGAACTGAACATCATCGCCGTTGAAAGTGTCTCCGAGATCCTCCCTGCGCTGTTGTCCGGTGAGGCGCACATGGCCGCGGCCGGCTTGTCGGTCACAGAGGCACGTCGCGAATACCTGAATTTCGGTCACCCCTACAACCGTGTCGACATGCAGCTGGTGTACAAGCTCGGCACCGGCAAACCGCGCTCCCTGGAGGACGTCGAGGGTCGGCTGATCGAGGTCATGGCAGGCAGCAGCCACGCAGAGATGCTGACTACACTGTCCGAGCTGTATCCGGGCATCACCTGGCATGAAAACGCTGACCTGGAGGTCACGGACCTGCTGACCTCGGTCGCATTCGGCGACCTCGACCTGACCATAGCCGACAGCACAGAATTCAATATCCAGCGTCACTTTCACCCGGACCTGCGCGTTGCGCTCGACCTGCAGCTCGACGATCCGATTGCGTGGGCGTTTCCGAAAGGCAAGGGCGACACGCTGCTGACACGCGCCGACGAATTCATCATAGATGCCCGGCGCGACGGCACCATCGAACGCATTCACGAGCGTTACTACGGCCACACTGACCGCTTTGATTACGTCGGCACGCGCAACTTTATCCGCCACTACGAAAGTCGTCTGCCGCGCTACCGGGCCATGTTCGAGGAAGCCGGCGCCGAATGGGGCGTCGACTGGCGACTGCTCGCCGCGATCGGTTACCAGGAATCGCACTGGCGGGCACGCGCCGTATCGCCGACCGGGGTGCGAGGCATCATGATGCTGACCCGCGCCACTGCAGATTTCCTCGGCATCGACGATCGTGTAGATCCGCGCAACAGCATTTTTGGTGGCGCCGAGTACTACGCCCGCCAAACCGAACGCGTCGCCGATGATGTACTCGAGCCGGACCGCACGTGGATGGCGCTGGCCGCCTACAACGTCGGCTTCTACCATCTGAAAGACGCGCAGCAAATCGTCGAATGGCAGGGCGGCGACCCGTATGCCTGGATCGACGTCAGCGAAGCGCTGCCGCTGCTGGCACAGCGCAAATGGTACAGCCGCCTGCCGTACGGCTACGCGCGCGGTTGGGAACCGGTGCTGTACGTCAACAACATCCGCAGCTACTACAATATCCTGAAATGGCTGACGGCAAACGAAGCGGCCGAGAAAGCCGAACAGGACACCACGATCGAACAGGCTTCGGCCGGCGAGCCCGCCGACACGGCATAGGTCAGCGCCGCGCCTCGAAAAACTGCTTCAGCAACTGCTCGCTGTCGGCGCGCAGCACACCGCCGTTGATTTCGAATCGATGGTTCAGTGCCGGACTCTCTGTCAGGTCGACAGCGCCGCCGAGACCGCCCGCCTTGTCGTCATAGGCGCCGAACACGAGGCGATCGATACGCGCCTGGGTCATCGCGCCGACACACATCGGACACGGTTCCAGCGTGACAAACAAGGTGGCACCCTGCAGTCGGTGGTTGCCCACCGCCTGCGCCGCGGCTCGCAACGCGACCGCCTCTGCGTGGGCCGTCGGGTCACAGTCACTCACGCTGCGATTCATGCCCCGGGCAATGATCTCGCCGCCGTACACGACGACCGCACCGACCGGCACTTCGTTGGCCTCAGCCGCAACCCGAGCCTCGCCGAGCGCCTCGCGCATAAAACCGATATCGGCGTCAGACCAGGCGGTCATGACCAAGCTACTCCCACTCGATGGTGGCCGGTGGTTTGCCGGAGATGTCGTAGGTGACACGCGAGATTCCGTCCACCTCGTTGATAATGCGCAGGGATACATGCTCGAGGAAATCGTACGGCAGGTGGGCCCAGCGCGCGGTCATGAAGTCGATAGTCTCGACGGCCCGCAGCGCGATCACGTAGTCGTAGCGACGCCCGTCACCCATGACGCCAACCGAACGCACCGGCAAAAACACGGCGAAGGCCTGGCTGACCTGGTCGTAAAGATCGTTGTTGCGCAGCTCTTCGATGAAAATGTGATCTGCGAGCTGCAGTGTCTTTGCGAATTCGCCGCGGACTTCACCGAGGATACGCACCCCGAGCCCCGGCCCCGGGAACGGATGCCGAAACACCATATCCCGCGGCAGGCCGAGTTCGATTCCGATGCGGCGGACTTCGTCCTTAAAAAGCTCACGCAGCGGCTCAACGAGCTGCATGCGCATGTCCTCGGGCAGACCACCGACATTATGGTGCGACTTGATCACGTGCGCCTTGCCCGTCGATGCGCCGGCAGACTCGATGACGTCCGGGTAAATGGTGCCCTGCGCCAGCCAGTCGACGCCATCGAGCTTTGACGCTTCCTCGTCGAACACCGCGATAAACTCGCGGCCGATAATCTTGCGCTTCTGCTCCGGGTCGGACTCGCCCGCCAGCGCGCTGAAAAACCGCTCTGCTGCGTTGACGCGTATGACATTGACGCCGAGGTGCTCGGCGAAGGTCTTCATGACCTGGTCACCCTCGTTGTAGCGCAGCAACCCGTGGTCGACGAACACGCAGACCAGTTGGTCGCCGATAGCCTGGTGCAGCAGGGCCGCAACCACCGACGAATCGACACCCCCGGAAAGACCCAGCAGCACTTTGCCGTCACCGACCTGTTTTCGAACACCGGCAATCGCATCGGCAACGATATTGCCGGCCGTCCAGTCGCCCGGGCAGCCGCAGATGTCGCGCACGAATCGCCGCAGTATCGTTCCGCCGTGCAGCGTGTGCGTCACTTCCGGGTGAAATTGCAGTCCGTAAAAATGACGTGCCGGGTCTTCCATCGCGGCCAGCGGTGAATTCGGGCTGCTGCCGGTGGCGGTGAATCCATCGGGCAAGGCCTCGACGCGATCGCCGTGGCTCATCCAGACCTTGAGCAGCGGCTCATCTCCGTCGCTGTCGCTCAGGTCACCAAACAGCGTGGACGCGCCGGGGGTAATCTCGGCGTAGCCGAACTCGCGGTGTGACGACGGCGCTACTGTGCCGCCGAGTTCAGCGGCCATGGTCTGCATACCGTAGCAGATGCCGAGCACCGGCACGCCGAGCTCGAAAAGGCAGGCCTGGGCGTGCGGTGGCTCGTCGAGTGTGACCGACTCCGGTCCCCCGGAGAGGATCACGCCGCTGGCGCCGAAGTCGCGAATCCGCGCTTCGTCGATGTCCCAGGGCAGGATCTCGGAGTACACGCCGCATTCACGGACGCGACGGGCGATGAGCTGGGTGTACTGGCTGCCGAAGTCGAGAATCAGCAGGCGATGCGCGTGGATATCAGCGGGCGCTGCGTCGGTCATTCAAGCGGTTCCTAGTTGGTGCGGTAATTCGGGGCTTCCTTGGTGATCGTGACGTCGTGCACGTGCGACTCCCGCATACCGGCCGCCGTGATCTTTACGAAGCGGGGCTTGGTGCGCATGTCCTCGATGCTGCCACTGCCGGTGTAGCCCATGGCTGCCCGAATGCCGCCGACCAGCTGGTGCACAATCGCGACCAGGCCACCCTTGTAGGCGACACGCCCCTCGATGCCTTCCGGCACGAGCTTTTCGAGCTCTTCGGTGGCGTCCTGGAAGTACCGATCGCTGGAGCCGTGAGCCTGACTCATCGCACCAACCGAACCCATGCCGCGGTAGGCCTTGTAGGACCGCCCCTGGTACAGCTCCACCTCGCCCGGGGATTCCTCGGTGCCGGCAAACAGCCCACCGATCATGACCGAATGCGCGCCAGCGACCAGCGCCTTGGCAATATCGCCGGAGTAGCGAATACCGCCGTCTGCAATCAGCGGGACACCCTTCTTCGCCAGCGCCTCGGACACCTCGGCTACGGCTGAAATCTGCGGAACGCCCACGCCGGCCACGACGCGCGTTGTGCAGATCGAGCCCGGCCCGATGCCGACCTTGACGCCGTCCGCGCCCGCTTCGGCGAGCGCCAGCGCCGCGTCGCCGGTAACGATATTTCCGCCGAGCACCTGGATATCCGGAAACGCCATCTTGATGCGTCGTACGCGATCCAGCACGCCCTTGGAAAAGCCGTGCGACGTGTCGACCACAACGACGTCGACACCGGCCTCGATCAGCGCCTCGACGCGATCGTCGGTGTCGTAGCTGGTTCCGACCGCGGCGCCGACACGCAGCGCGCCCGTGTCGTCCTTGCAGGCCCGGGGGTAGTCCTTGGCTTTCTGGAAATCCTTCGCGGTTATCAGGCCCTTAAGTCGATTTTCGGCGTCAACAACCAGCACCTTTTCGATGCGATGCTGGTGCAGCAGGGACAGTACCTCGTCCTGGTCTGCGTCTTCGCGCACGGTCACCAGTCGTTCCTCCGGCGTCATCGCCGCCGAGACCGGCTGGTCCAGCACCGTCTCGAAGCGCAGGTCGCGATTGGTCACGATGCCGACCGTCTTGTCGTCGCGAACCACCGGCACGCCGGATATGCCCATGGCCCGCGTCAGGTCAATGACCTCACGTATCGTCATGTCCGGGCCGACGGTGATCGGGTTGCGGACAATACCGCTCTCGAATTTCTTGACCATCGAGACCTGCTGCGCCTGCTGCTCGATCGTCATGTTCTTGTGAATGATGCCGATGCCGCCTTCCTGGGCCATCGCGATCGCCAGCCGCGACTCAGTCACCGTGTCCATGGCCGCGGACAGGATGGGGATGTTCAGCGTGATGTCGGCAGTCAGGCGGGTACTCAGGTCGACTTCGCGAGGCAAGACTTCCGAGTAGCCGGGCTGCAACAGGACGTCATCAAAGGTCAGAGCTTCCTTGGCTATGCGCATGGGCTGGGGGGTCCGGCTGTAGAGGATCGGCGGATTCTACGCGTCGAGTCATTGCGGGTAAATGTTCGTATACTTTGCGCATGGAATCTGACGCGTCACCTGCCCCTCTGACCGTCTCGCAGCTCAATCGCGAAGCCAAACGCCTGCTGGAATCCGGCATCGGCCGGCTGTGGATTGAGGGCGAGGTGTCCAATCTTGCGAAGCCCGCGTCCGGACATGTGTATTTCCGCCTGAAGGACAGTCGTGCGCAGGTGGCCGCCGCCTGGTTTCGACAGCGGCAGCGCGGACCCACGATCGGCCTGAAAAACGGCGACCAGATACTCGCCTATGGCCAGATCAGCCTGTACGAAGCGCGCGGCGACTTTCAGCTGATCATTGAGCAGGTTGAGCCGGCCGGCGAAGGCATCCTCAAGCGGCAGTATGAAAAACTGCGCAACAAGCTGGCCGACGAAGGCTTGTTCGACGAGAGCCGTAAACAGCCATTGCCGACGCTGCCCATGCGGGTGGGCGTGGTCACATCGCCGAGTGGCGCGGCCGTTCGCGACATTCTGACTGTCATGGCGCGGCGCTTTCCGTCGATACCCGTCGTGATCTATCCGTCCGCGGTGCAGGGCGAAGCAGCGGCACCAGCATTGATCGACGCAATCGAAACCGCGAACCGGCGCCGGGAGTGTGACGTGCTGATCGTCGGGCGCGGCGGTGGCTCGCTCGAGGATTTGTGGGGATTTAACGACGAGGCGCTCGCGCGCTGCATTGCCGCCTCTGAGCTGCCGATCGTCAGCGCGGTCGGTCACGAGGTCGACTTCACCATTGCCGACTTTGTTGCGGACGCACGCGCGCCAACACCGTCGGGGGCAGCCGAGATCGTGGTGCCGGACCGGCGCACGTGGATTCAGCGTCTTGCCGCAGACTTCCGACGACTGTCGCGCAGTCAGCAGCGACTGCTCGAAAGCCGCGAACAATTCCTCGACCACCTGCAGCGTCGACTCGTCGGAGCAAACCCGGCGCGACGCCTGGCTGAACAGCGCGCCAGCCTGCGCGAATTGACCGGCCGCCTGCGGGCGCGGATGCGAGAGCTGTCGATGCAGCGACGCCAGCAACTCGCAACCCTCGATGCCCGGCTGAAACAGCAGTCACCGGCCCGGCGACTGCAGGCGTCATCGTCACAACTCGAGTTGCTCGCGGCGCTGCTGAAGCAGGCCATCGGACAGGTGCTGTCGGATCAGCAGCACCGACTGGCGCTGTCCGCGCGAGCCCTGCACTCGGTCAGCCCGCTCGCCACCCTGCAGCGCGGCTACGCGATCGTACTGGACGCGCAGAGCGGCAAAGCCCTGACCGACGCGTCCGGTGTGAGTGCCGGTGACCGGATCGAAGCCAGACTCGCAGAAGGCGCTTTGCACGCGCGCGTCGAGCGCGTCGACAGCGCAGACGACTAGGCCGCGGTTAGTCTGCGAAGAAGTCGCAGATCACCGGTCGAAACGCATCCATGTCGACCAGGAAGGAATCATGACCGCGCAGACAGTCCAGTTCGACAAACTGCGTCTGCGTGCAAACATCGCTCAAACCGTCGGCCAGCTCGCGCTGCTGATGGATCGGGAACAGGATGTCGGTTGTCACCCCTATCACCAAAGCACGTTCGAGCCTGAGCCGCGAAAAGCCGGCCTCGAGTGAGCCACCGTGCTCGGCGAGGTCAAACAGGTCGGACGCTCGCGACAGGTACAGGTAGCAGTTCGGATCAAAATAACCGCTGAAGCGATTGGCATGGTGCTCCAGGTAGGACTCGACGGCGAATTCGATGGTGAACGGATCGCCCGGCGTGCCCGCCTCTGCCATGCGCTCACGTCCAAAGCGCTGCTCCCACTCCTCGGCCGAGCGGTACGTAATCATGCCGAGTTTGCGCGCCAGTCGCTGGCCGACAGCCGGCGGCTCATCCGGACTGTAGTTGCCGAGATTCCACTTTGAATCCGAGCGGATCATTTCGCGCTGCAACGAACGCACGGCTATCGAGAACGGCAGCGCCCTCGCGGCTGACGATACGGACACAAAATTGCGCGCCGCGTCCGGGTGGCGCACACAAAACGCCAGCCCGCTCATGCCGCCCATTGAACAGCCGACGACGGTGTGCACCTGCTCGATACCGAGCTCGCGCACCACGCAGTAAGCAGCCTCTGCCACATCTTCCAGCGTCAGCACCGGGAATCGCAGGCGATACGGTTCGCCGGTCTGCGGATCGATCGAGGCCGCCCCGGTGGAACCGAAGCAGCTGCCGAGCGAGTTGACGCAGAGTATAAAAAACCGGTCGGTATCCAGCGGAAAGCCCGAACCGAGCATGTCCTCCCACCAGCCCGCCGACGGATCTTTTGCCGACGACGCCATATGCGCTGACGGGGACAGGCCGCTGAAGACGATGATGCAGTTGTCCCTGGCGTCGTTCAGCGTGCCCCAGGTCTCGTAAGCAAGCGTTGGTGATTCGAGGTAACCGCCGCGGTGCATCGCAAAGCGGCCGTCCAGGGTCAGGAATTGTCTCGCGTCGGTCATCGGCTCCGCTCGCTAACGCTTCAGGTGCTTGATCATACGTTTGCGCTTGCGCTCCTGCCGCGGCGTCAGCGTGTTGCGCTTGCCCTTGTAGGGGTTGTCGCTGGTCTTGAACGACAGACGAACCGGTGTGCCTTTCAGTTTGAAGGCCTTGCGGAATCGATTGATGAGGTAGCGCCGATAGGACTCCGGCAAACGATCGGTCTGGTTGCCGTGAATCACGATCACCGGGGGATTTCGCCCGCCCTGGTGCGCGTAGCGGAGTCGAATGCGTCGCCCGCGGACCAGTGGCGTTGGGTGGGCGACAATCGCTGCTTCGAGCTCACGATTGAGCTCCGTCGTCGACATATCACGCATCGCGGCGCGGAATGCGCGCTGCACCGCCGGCAACACATCGCCAACCGCCGTGCCGTGCAGCGCGGAAATCGTCATGCGTTCGGCGAAGTCGAGGAACGGCAGGCGCCGCTCCAGGTCGTCACGGATTTTTTTGCGTTCGTCAGGCGACAGGCCGTCCCATTTGTTGACGACGACGACCAGCGCCCGGCCGCGTTCGAGGATCAGTCCGAGCAGGCTCACATCCTGCTCGGTCACACCCTCTTGGCCATCGAGCACCGCGACGACCACCTGCGCGCGCTCGATTGCCTGCAGCGCCTTGACGATGCTGAACTTCTCGATGGCCTCGTGCACACGCGCTCTCCGTCGAATGCCGGCGGTGTCGATTAACAGGTACTTGCGATCGTGGCGTTCGAACGGCACGGCGACGCTGTCGCGTGTCGTGCCTGGCTGGTCATAGACGACAAACCGTTCTTCGCCGAGCAGGCGATTCGACAGCGTGGATTTGCCGACATTCGGACGGCCAACCACAGCCAGGCGCAGCGGCTTGCTGTCGTCGTCATCGTCTTCGTCATCCTCATCGACTACATCGAAGCCGTCGAGCACCATGTCCATCAGGGACTGTATGCGGTCACCGTGCGCGGCAGAAACCGCGAGAGGCTCGCCGAGTCCGAGCGCGTGAAATTCACTGCCGACGATCGCCGGATCGAGGCCCTCGGCCTTGTTGACAATCAACAGTGCACGTTTTGAGTTTCGCCGCGCCAGGTCGGCCACGTACTCATCAGCCGCGGTCAGGCCCTCACGTCCGTCGACCATGACCAGAGCGACATCCGCCTCCTCGAGCGCACGGGCCGTCTGGTCCGCCATCCGTTCATCGATACCGATCTCGCCGCCGGCGATGCCGCCGGTGTCGACAACGATGTAGGGCACGGGCCCGAGTTTGCCGAAGCCATACTGACGGTCACGGGTAAGCCCCGGGTAGTCCGCCACCAAAGCGTCACGGGAACGGGTCAGGCGATTGAAAAGCGTCGATTTGCCGACATTCGGCCGACCGACGAGTGCGACAACCGGCAACATGGCATCGACACTCAGCTGTCGTCGTCAGCGATATCCGGCGCGCTGCGCGAGCGTGGCGGTTCGGGAATGACGTAGGCCGTCAGGCTGCCGTCGTCTGCCTGCACGTAAAGCTGGCTGGCGATCGCAACCGGCGCACTGGTCACAGCGGTTTTGCTGGCGCGAACGCGCGCCACCGGTTCGCCGGTGACACTGGAGAAGAAGTGCACATAGCCTTCGAGATCACCGGTGGCCACCGTCTGCATAAACGACACCGGCAGTGTTGGCTCGCGGCGCAACAGGCTTTCCTGGCGCCAGGTTTCGGTCCCGGTGCGACGCGACATGGCGACGATTTCACCGCCGTCGAGCACGGTGTAGACGCTGCCGAAGTCGGCGTAGGCACCGGCCGACGTCGAGATCTCCCGGGCCCACAGCGGTTGTCCGGATTCGGCGGCCAGCGCGGCCAGACGTCCCTGGTAGCCAGCCGCATAAACATCCTGACCGACCACAGCGATGTGGCCGTCGACATCGGACAGTCGTTCCAGGTCGGAACGCCCGGACGGCGGCGACAGCATCTGCTGCCACTGCACGTCGCCGGATGACAGGTCGACCGACATGATGCGTCCATTGTCGAAGCCTGCGATTACCGCATTGCTTACGGCCACCGGTGCCGCATTGCCGCGGATGGTCAGCGCCGGCGTCGACTCCTCAAGCGTCCAGCGTTCGTTACCATCGAGCAGGCCGTAAGCGCGCAGGCGGTTGTCGACGGTCATGACAACGACATTGCCGTTACGGATCAGCGGACGAGCCAGTGATTCGCCGGAGATGTAGCTGCGCCAACGCTCATCGCCGGTGTCTGCATCGAGGACGATCAGCCGACCGTCCTTACTGATCACCGCCACGCGGTCATCGCCGTAGGCGGTGCCCGCCGAAATCTCCTCACCGACATCCTGTTGCCAGATGGTCCGGCCGTTCTCGGGATTCAGTGCGGCGACGCGGCCATTGACGCTGGCCACAAACAGACGCTGGCCGTCGCCCGACGGACTCAGTGTCAGGCGCAGGTTTTCCGCACCTTTGCCCATCCGGGTTGTCCAGGCGCGCTTGATGTTGACCGTCGTTTCGATCGGCTGCAGTTCGAGCGGCTCGAGGACTTCCTCGTCCTTGTCACCGAACAGACCGCAGCCTGACAGCGTCAGCGCCAGGCCGGCAACGACAAGGCGGCGACTCATCATTGAGCCGGGTCCTCGGACTCTGCCGTGGCGTCCGACGTGGCGTCGGTCGATTCGCCGTCTTCGATATCGGCTTCTGCTTCGGCTTCGGTCTCAGCAGCGTCGGCTTCGGAGCCATCCATAACAGCATCGGCATCCGGCTCCGTCACTTCAGGCGGCAGATCGAATATCTTCAGGCGCACGAGGCCAACATTTAACGTCTGGTCCGCATTGGCTTGCCCGATCGCGTCGCTGTAGGCCTCACGCGCTTCGGTGAAGCGTTCGAGCGCCAGCAGCGCATCACCGCGGGCCTCGGCGAAGCGGGCGGCAAATGCCTGGCCTTGCGGGTCCTGCACGGCGGCCAGCGCCTCGTCGGCCTTGCCCTGGTAAAGAAGAATTTTTGACAAACGCAGGTTGGCGATGAGCTTCATTTCATCGAAGCCGTCGAGCGCCAGCAACTCGCGCAGTGCGGTCGCCGCGTCTTCGTCGCGGTTCCTGTCCATGTAGAGACGTGCCATAGCGAGCTTAGACTGCCCAACGTACGCGGTGTTCGCATAGTCTGCGGCAATCTGTGACGACACAGCCTGCGCCTCCTCCAGGCGACCGTCAGCAACGTGCTCCACCAGCGTTTCGTAAAGCGCCGACGCAGCGACCTGCGATTCGAATTTCGAACCCTGATAGCTGTTCCAGCCAAACAGGCCGCCAACCACAATGACGACACCCGCAATGATGGGGAACTGGTTCTCCTGCCACCATTTCTTCAGGTCTTCCAGTTGTTCTTCTTCGGTTTTGAGCTCGTCTGCCATCTGTCTTTCCGCCGGAGTTATCCGGACACTCGTTTTTGCAATGCGGTAACGATGTCTTCCATCGCTACCGTTTCCTGTTCGTCGCGGCGCCGCAGCGGCTTGATGCCGACCGTACCGTCCGCCACTTCCTGTTCGCCGATCAGCAGCGCGATCGACGCCTCGCTTTTGTCAGCGCGCTTCATCTGCGCCTTGAATCCGCCGCCGCCAAGGTTCATCTCGACCCGCAGCTCGGGCAAGGCATCGCGGATTTTCTCCGCCAGCGCAAACGCGGACCGCTGCGCGTCCTCGCCGACCGCCGCGATAAACACATCCGACGCATCCGAGCCCGGCTCGCCGCCGCACGCTTCGTACAGCGCGACAAAGCGCTCGATGCCCATCGCCCAGCCAATCGCCGGCGTCGGCCGACCGCCGAGTTTCTCGACGAGGCCGTCGTAGCGTCCACCGGAACAGACAGCACCCTGGGATCCCAGCGCATCCGTAACCCACTCGAACACCGTGCGGTTGTAGTAATCGAGTCCCCGAACCAGCCTGGGGTTCACGTCAAAGGCCACACCGGCCGAGTCGAGCAGCGCCTTCAGTGTCTCAAAGTGCGTCGCCGACTCGTCATCGAGGTAGTCCAGCATCACCGGCGCAGCCGCCACAATGGCCTGCATGTCCGGGTTTTTGCTGTCCAGAATCCTCAACGGGTTCTTGTCGAGGCGGCGAATACTATCCTGATCCAGTGCGTTTTTCACGCCGGAAAAGTAGTCGACCAGGGCCTCCCGGTAGCGAGCCCGGGACTCGCTGGTGCCGAGGGAATTGATCTGCAGTGTAAGCCGGTCAATGCCGAGCATCGCCCAGATGCGGGCGCTCATAATGATCAGCTCGGCATCGATGTCCGGTCCCTCGTAACCCAGGGCCTCGACATCGAACTGGTGGAACTGCCGATAGCGACCGGCCTGCGGCTTCTCGTAGCGGAACATCGGGCCGGTGGTCCAGAGCTTTTGCTTCTGATTATGTAACAGGCCGTTGGTGATGCCGGCGCGCACCATGCCTGCCGTAGCCTCCGGGCGCAGGGTCAGGCTCTCGTCGTTGCGGTCGAGAAAGGTGTACATCTCTTTCTCGACAATGTCGGTCACTTCGCCGATCGAGCGGCGGAACAATTCCGTCTGCTCGAGAATCGGCAGGCGGATTTCCCGATAGCCGTAACGGCGGGTGATATCGATCAGGACAGATTCCAGTTTGCGCCAGGTCGCCGTCTGCCCGGGCAGGATATCGTTCATTCCGCGGATTGCTGTTGGTTTCACGTCGTGTCCGTAGCCGCGGGGCGCGGCGTTCGAGGTCAGTTCTGATAGAGGGTAAAGCGGGCCGTCTCGCCGCGACGGTCCGCCGCGTCGATGTTGTAGCGATTGCCGTTGACACTGATATCGACGTTCGACGCGTTTCCGAGCAAGACCGACACCGGTGCCTCACCGCTGAGATCGACAGTCCGGCCGGCCTCGCCAAGATCGAAAAACAGCCGCTGGCCGCTGCTGTCGGTCATTTCGGTCCAGCAGTCACCGCTGAATGCGAGCCGAATCTGCAGCAGGTCGTCCGCTTCGTCGATCGCCGGCGGCGGCTCATTCGGCTGAGCTGCCGGCGTATCGTCGGGTTCGCTCGCAGCATCCAGCTCACTGGCTACGGTCGCTGTCGCGTCCGGCAACAGCGAGACGTCCGCGGCCGCGCCGGTGCCGGGTAGAGCGACATCCGGACTGGCTGGGAGTGCAGTCGGCGCCGATGTGTCGCTGCGCAAAAAGAACCAGTAGCCGGCCGCAGCGACCGCGACCACCACAATGACGACAGCGGTCAACGCCAGCAAAGGCGCCGGTGATTTCGGCAGCGTCGGGCGCCGGCGGTTCGGCACAACCTGCGGCAGACCGTCCTTGTGTGTCAGGGCGTGGTATTCAGCGAAGATGTCGGCTTCATCGACCTTGACGAGCTGCGCGTACTTGCGCAGGTGCCCCTTGGCAAACACCGGTGCACCCAGCGTGTCGAAATCGTTGGCCTCGAGCGCGCGCACCTTGCCTTCATCGATGTGCAGCTCCTTGGCGATCTCGTCCACCGAGATCTGTAGCTCGCGACGTGCGTCGCGCAGACGCTCGCCGCAGCTCGGCCCCTGCGCCTCTTCCGCCGGTGCTTCCTCGTCGCTCATCTAGCTGCTTTCCAGCACGCGCCGGGCTTCTGCGGATTCCGGGAATTCCCGGATCAGGCGGGTTTCGTACTGACGACGCGCGGTGTTGTCACCCAGCTCAGCCTCTATCTGTACGGCCAGGAACAGGACGCCGGCACTTGGCGCATTCTGGCTCAGGAAGCGCTCCATGAATGCCCGCGCGCCGAGGTAGTCCGCGTTTTGGTGCTTGAGCACCGCGAGCTGCAGCAGTGCTTCGCCGTAGGTCGGCCTGAGCTCCAGCGCGGAGCGGAAATACGACTCGGCGCGAGCAACATCCGGCTTTTGCACCATGCAGACACCGGCGTTGGTCAGCGTGACCCACGCCCGATCATTTTTTTCATTGCGCGATGCGCGATCGAAATACCGCGCGGCGTAGTCAAAATCACCCTGCCGGCAATTAAACACGGCGTAGGCGTTTTGCGCATCGTAGTTGCCCGGATCGACCCGCACCGCCTGCTCGTACGACTCGCGCGCGAGCCGCGGATTTTCCAGCTGCTCGTAGGTCAGCGCCAGGGTGTACCAGGTGATGGCGCGACGATCGTCGAACTCGAGCGACTGCTTGAGGCGGTCACGCGCCAGATCATAGGAGCCGTTGCGGTAGTAGCGGGCACCCAGCTGGTAATTGAATTCAGCGGCATCTTCCTTGTCGGGTGTCGGTTTCGGCGGACCGCTGGTCGTCGACACACAGCCGGTCAGCACACCCAGCATCAACAGAAACGCTATCTTGTTCATACGCCACCTACTGCCTTGACCTTCTTGTCACCGAGACGTACCCGGACCCGATCGCTGACTTTACCAGCCAACTGGCCGCAGGCGGCATCAATATCGTCGCCACGGGTCTTGCGCGTGGTCGTCACGATGTTGCGGGCCCGCAAACGCTCCTGAAATCGGTGGATAGTGCTCGACGACGAGCAGCTGTACTGCGTGCCCGGAAACGGGTTAAACGGAATCAGATTCACCTTCGCCGGCTTGCCGCGCAGCAGGCCGACCAACTCATTCGCGTGCTTCAGCGAATCATTGATGTCACGCAGCATCACGTATTCAAACGTAATGAAGCGGTTGGCGTGTTTTTCAGCATACCGCCAGCAGCTGTCCAGCAGCTCGGTGATCGGGTGGATTTTGTTGATCGGCACCAACTCGTTGCGCAGCTCGTCGTTGGGCGCGTGCAGGCTGACCGCGAGCGACACATTACAACTGTCCCCGAGCTTGTCGAGCTGCGGCACGATGCCGGAGGTGCTGACGGTGACCCGCCGGCGCGACAGGCCGTAGGCGTAGTCCGAAATCAGCAGCTCGAGTACGGGCACGACGGCGCGGTAGTTGGCCAGCGGCTCACCCATGCCCATCAGCACAACATTGCTGAGCACGGACTCGCCGTCCTTGCGCGTCGGCAGGCTGCGCACGGCGTGAAAGACTTGGCCGATGATCTCGGCGGCGTCGAGATTGCGGTTGAAGCCCTGGGCACCCGTGGCGCAGAACGAACAGTCCAGCGCACAACCGACCTGCGACGAGATGCACAGCGTGCCCCGGTTCGCCTCAGGGATGAACACGGTCTCGACCGCCTGGCCCTTGCCGCTGCCGAACAACCACTTGATCGTGCCGTCGTTCGAGTCGTGCTGCGACAGCACGGCCGGCAAGACCACCTCGGCCGAGGCCTTGAGTTTGTCCCTCAGCGACTTCGACAGGTCGGTCATCGCATCGAAATCGGTGACGCCCCGCTGGTGCACCCACTGCATGAGCTGTCGTGCGCGAAACGGCTTCTCACCGAGCGTCGCAAAAAACTGCCGGAGACTGTCCTCGGGCAGTCCCAGCAGATTGATCTTTGCGGCGTCGGCAGTCATGGCAGACCGACTCAGCGGGTGCGGGGCACCACGCCGTCGGCGCCGAAGAAAAACTCGATCTCGACGGCCGCGGTTTCTGCCGCATCGGAACCGTGCACGATATTTTCCTCGATGCTGTCAGCGAAGTCGGCGCGAACGGTGCCGGCATCGGCGTCGGCCGGGTTGGTCGCACCCATGATGTCGCGATTCTTCGCGATAGCGCTTTCGCCCTGCAGAGCCTGGACCATGACCGGTCCGGACGTCATGTAACTGACGAGATCCGCGAAAAACGGACGCTCCTTGTGCACGGCGTAAAAGCCTTCCGCCTGTTGCTTGCTGAGATGCATCATCTTGGCAGCGACAATTTGCAGTCCGGCTTTCTCAAAACGGCTGTAAATTTCGCCGATCAGGTTCTTTTCAACGCCATCGGGCTTGATGATGGAGAGCGTCTGCTCAACGGCCATGCGCGTATTCCTTTAGTTGATTGAATTTTAAGACAAAACCCGGCCAGTAGGTGAGCCGGAGGCGGGGATTCTACAAAGCCCGGTCGGGACGGGCAATGCGTCAGACGGTAAAACTCTCGCCGCAGCCGCATTCACCGGCGGCATTCGGGTTCGTGAAGCGGAACATCTCGTTCAAGCCGTCCTTGACGAAATCGACTTCGGTTCCTTCGACCAGCGGAAGTGCTTCCGAATCCACCAGGACCTTGATGCCCTTGTCCTCGAAAACGACGTCGGAATCCTTCATTTCATCAACTAAATCAACGACATACGAATAACCGGAGCAGCCGGTAACAGACACGCCAAGGCGAAGTCCAATCGCGCTCTGGCGATTGTCGAGGTAGCCGCGAACGCGGGCTGCTGCAGTGTCGGTCAGTGAGATCGTCATGAGGTTTCCAGCAGGGAACTAAGGTCCCGTAGCGCATCTTCAAGCACCAGTATACGCCCGGTTTTCTCCACCGGCACGGACAGGCTTCGCATAACGCTGCCCAGCGCAAAGCCCTGCATCGCCGCCAGTGGTCCGCCCTCCAGGGCCTCACAAACGGCGTCGCAGGCAGCGACAGTGTGCGGACAGCCGTACACCCGGAAACGCATCGCCGCAATGCGGGCGTCGTCAACCGCTGCCGAGAGTTCGATGTCAACGCCCTGCCCGCTGCGACGCACCGCGGTGTCGGCGACCCCGGCATGCCGCGGTTCGGCGAATCGACGGCGGACTTCCGCGTTGTACGGGTCCGTGTTCACGCCGCCGGCGTCAGCGCACGCAGGTGCGTCACGGCGGCCCGGTAGCGATCGATAGCCAAGTCGATCTCCTCGTCCGTGCTGAAGCGCCCGAAGCTGAAACGAATCGCGCTCTGCGCCTGCCTATCGTCCCGCCCCATCGCGCGCAGCACGCGTGACGGTTCCCGGTCGCGTGAATTGCACGCCGAGCCGGTCGCGACGCAAACCGGCTCCAGGGCCAGCAGCAGGCTCTCGCCCTCAACACCGTCGACACCGACATTCAATATGCCGGGGTAGTGCTGCTCGTCTTCGCCGTTGCGATAGACACCGTCGAGGTCGCTGATTCCCCGCCACAGCCGCTCACGCAGACGCCGGACGTGGGTCAGATCATCATCGATGCGGTCACCGGCCACCGCAGCCGCCGCACCGAAGGCCACCACCAGCGGCACCGGCAGCGTTCCGGGACGTCGACCGCCCTGCTGGCCACCACCGTAGAGCATCGGCTCAACATGACAGCCGGGGCGATCGGCCAACACCAGCGCGCCGATGCCTTTCGGCCCGTACATCTTGTGCGCAGACAGCGACAACAGGTCAATTGGCGCAGCCGCGAAATCCAGCGGCAGCTTGCCGGCCGACTGGGCCGCGTCGACGTGAAACAGGATGTCTCGTTCGCGGCACAGGGCACCGAGGGTCGCGATATCCTGGATTACACCGGTCTCGTTGTTGACGTGCATGATCGAGACGAGCTGTGTGTCTTCACGCAGGCCGGCCTCGAGTACGTCGGGATCGAGACGACCGGAAGACCCGGGTGCAAGCCAGGTGACGTCAAAACCCTCGCGCTCCAGCTGGCGCCCGGCATCGCTGACCGCCTTGTGCTCCGTCGGCATCGTGACCACATGGCGTCCGCGCTTTGCGCGGTAGTGCGCCGCACCGAGCAGCGCCAGGTTGTCAGCTTCGGTGGCGCCTGAGGTCCAGACGATCTGCGAGGGCTCGCAGCCGATCAATGCAGCGAGCTGTGCAGCCGACTCGGCGACATGCGCATCACTCTGCCGTCCGGCAGCATGGCTGGCGGATGGATTCGCGAGCATCGCCGGATCCTCCATCGCCGCGGCCAGCGCGCGGGCAACAGTCGGATCGACCGGCGTGGTCGCGGCGTAGTCGAGGTAAATCATTCGGCGCGCGTCCTGTCGATGGCGGTGAGAATGCCGCGCAGGATATTCAGCTCGTTCTTGTCCGGACGTGCGCGCAAGAACAGTCGGCGCAGACGGCGCATCAGGTGCCTCGGGTTGTCCGGGTCCAGAAAACGGACGTCGCGCAGCACGTGTTCCAGGTGTTCGTAGAAGTACGCCATCTCGTCAGCGGTCGCCGGGTCGGCCTCGGTCTCAAACGGCGGCAGCGGTTCGGCAGTTGCGGCGCGAATTTCGTAACTCAGAACCTGCACCGCCATGGCCAGGTTCAGCGAACTGAACGCCGGGTCGGTCGGAATGGTCAGCAGGCTGTCGCACAGGTCCATGTCCTCGTTGCACAGACCGGTCTTCTCCGGCCCGAACACGGCCGCGACCGGTCCGCGCTCGGCTTCGGCGAGCAAGGTCCTGGCACCGCTGCGCGGCTCCAATGTCGGCCACGGCAGCGCGCGACTACGAGCACTGGTGCCGGTCACGTAAACGCATCCGACGACGGCATCCGACAGCGATGCATGCACCGTCGCACGCTCGAGGATGTCGTCCGCCCCCGAAGCACGTGCCGTGGCTTCCTCGTGCGGGAAGTGACGGGGGCTCACCAGAGCGAGATCGGACAGGCCCATATTCTTCATCGCACGGGCCACAGCTCCGATGTTGCCCGGGTGCGTTGTGCCGACGAGGACGATACGAATGGGGTGAGCGCTCATAAACTGCTTTTCGGACGCAAAGTCCGGTATTCTACCGCCGCGGCGACCGGCCGCGACGTTCTTTTGACAACACGGAATCCCTCGATGCACGCCCTGCTCAACGTGGCCGTCATGGCCGCTCGCCGCGCCGGCAATACGCTCATGCGCTACCAGGCCAATCTCGACAAGATCAAGGTCGAGCTCAAAGGCCGCAACGACTATGTCAGTGAGGCAGATCATGCCGCCGAGAAGGCGGTCATCGACGTTGTGCACAAGCATTATCCGGATCACGCGATACTCGGTGAAGAGTCCGGTTCGGTAGCCGGCAGTGATAGGGATTCCGACACCGTCTGGGTCATCGACCCGCTGGACGGCACAACCAATTTCCTGCACGGCTTCCCAGTGTACTGCGTCTCGATCGGCGTGCGCATCAAGGGTCGCGTCGAGCACGCCGTGGTCTACGACCCGACGCGCCAGGAACTGTTCACGGCGTCACGCGGTGCCGGTGCCCAGCTCGACGGTCGCCGCATTCGAGTCAGCGGCCAGACGCAGCTCGATCGTGCCCTGATTGGCACCGGCTTCCCGTTCCGGCAATCCGACAACGCGATCGGCCCGTACCTCAACATGCTGCAAAAGGTCGTCACCAGCACGTCTGGTGTCCGTCGCCCCGGCGCCGCCGCGCTGGACCTGTGCTACGTCGCCGCCGGACGGCTGGACGCGTTCTGGGAAACCGGCCTGGGTCCCTGGGACCTGGCCGCCGGCAGCCTGATGATCCGCGAAGCCGGTGGCATCATATCCGGCCTCGACGGCAGCGAAGACTACCTGGACACCGGCCACGTGCTCGCCGGCACGCCAAAAATTTACGCCGCACTGGCACAAAGCTGCGCCAGCGAAATCAAAGGGATCATGGCTGCGGACGATTTTACCTAGCGAGTGATCGCACACCTGGCTTCCACCTGACTCAATGGGAGATCCCAGGCGGCCATGCCTCAAACAACGTCCACCTAGCTTGAGGGCCGTCACAGGCGGCCCCGTCACTAAGGCATGTCGTCAACCAGGTCGGGATCCGCCACCGGCTCCATAAGATCCTGCGGACTGACGTTCAACAGCAACGCCGTCGCACTGGCCGTGTAGATCGATGAGTAGGTACCGATAATGATGCCGACGATCAGCGCGATCGAAAACGGACCGATGGACTCGCCACCAAGGAACAGCAGTGCGAACAGCACGAGCAGTGTCGTGATACCGGTAATCAAAGTCCGCGCCAGCATTTCGTTGATCGACGTGTTCATCGACTCGTCGGCCTCGACGCCGCGCATTTTGATGAAGTTCTCACGAATGCGGTCAAACGCGACGACCGTGTCATTGAGCGAGTAACCGATGACGGCGAGCACCGCCGCGACCACGGTCAGGTCAAACGGCAGCTGGAAAATCGAGAAAAAGCCGACCGTGATGATGACGTCGTGCACCAGGGCCGCAACGGCACCGGCCGCGAACTTCCACTGGAAGCGGAACATCACGTAGGCAAAGATCATCAACAGCGCGAAGATCATTGCCAGACCGCCCTGGTTGGCGAGCTCCTCACCGACCTGCGGGCTGACGGTTTCCACACGCCGCAGGTCAAAGGCCATACCGCTGTCTTCGAGGATGCCGGTAAGCTGGTTGCGCACCGCGCCTTCATCCGATCCGGGTTGCGGCGGCAGGCGCACGAGCACGTCCGTCTCGGCACCGAACAGCTGCACCTGTGCTTCTTCAAAGCCGGCGTTGCCGAGTTTGGTGCGAATGGCATCGAGATTGGCCGGCTCTTCGTAGCCGACTTC
>JBCCNM010000033.1:0-25175 GCA_039025835.1 Pseudomonadota bacterium
GCCGGTAACCGACTGAGGTGATCTCGGTGTCGACATAGCGAACGCCAAAATTGCCGCGGAGCGGGCGACCGGCGAAATCGGTATCGAATTCAGCCTGCAAATAAAACGCCAATGTATCTTCAGTAACGTCATTGGTTCCGGAGGTTATGCCGTTCTGGAACTGGATACCGGCAACGCCGCCGTAGTTCGTCAGCCAGGCGTTGGCGGCACAATCGTAATCGAACGTGGCGAACTGACTGACCGACGTTCCGCTGCTCGCATTGGTGATGAGCTCACCGTCCCGGACGTTGGATAAAAAACCGGACTCCGGAAAACTCCGATCAGCACAGGCCAGGACATTGGCCAGTATGGCGTCCGTGACCGCATTGTCTGCCGTCCCGTCCGGGGTGACGAGGTCCTCGTCTTCAAAGACGCTCTGACCGGGCGCATCTCTGAGCCCGCCCCGTGTGAAGTACTCCAGTGTGGAGAATCGTACGCCGCTTTTTACAGTATGAATTTGCCCCGCTTCACGATTCCAGACCAGGTCCGTGCGTAGCGCATCCAGCGTGTTGTCTCGAATGATCTGGCGACCACGAATACGTGCGCGGTTTCGGGCATTGAAGTAACTCGGGTCCGTCACTTCGAAGCCGTTGCCGCCATCGTCAAGAATCGTTGCAGTCGGGGCGACATTGTTACCGCGATTCATGTCCAGCATGACCGTGAAGTCATCCGCGTTGCCGCCGATGAGATTGTCATCGGTCGCACCCAGACGCAGCTCGACATCCGTCTCGATTCGCACGGTATCGGATGACGCGTAGTCGACGATCAATTCAAGGTTGTCCGACAGCAGGTATTCGACGTTGAGACCGAAACCTTCGTACTCCTCAAAGCGCTGGAAATCGGTTGAGTAGGCCTGGATCGTCGTCTCGGATGTCGAAGAAAACACGATACCCGTTGTCGGATCGGAACGAAGCGCCGAGATATCTTCCTGGGTACTGCCCCATTGCAGGTCCTTGCGAAGCTCGCGCTGGTCGCGCTCGGAGTACTGGTAATCGATGTTGATATCCAGGCGATCATTCGGCTGGAACTGCAGCGCGGTAAAGATGGCCTCCCGCTCATCGTCCGTTGTGTTCTGTCGGTAACGGTGATCTCGCGTAATGTACGCAAACGGGACATCACCGACCGTGGTGTAGTCCGGGTTGCCATTAATCAGGTTGCGCAACTCATCGTTGCTGACATCGGCATTGTCGTCGTCGCAGCGACCCGACGTGTCGGTCGGCAGGGCATTGGAATCAAACGACGTAAGCTCGCAGGCCTCCAGTCGCCCACCCCCGGACGTGGCTTGATACTCCTGCTCCGGATTGGTTTCATCGCGGCGCTGGTAGCCCAGCGACAAGCCGAACCGTGAACCGTTGTCGAATTCGAACTGGTCGATGTAGGCGATGGTGGCCCGTGAGCCGAAGTCCTGGCCGCCCGCGATGTTGGTTTCATCCGGGCTTTGAGCCAGTTTCAGATTGGTCTGCAGCAGGCGTTTACCGACCTCGAGCGGACGCTTGGTGCTCAGGTGGATCTGGCCACTGACCGCGCCTTCGATGTACTCCGCCGACTGGGTTTTGTGAATCTCGATCTTATTAAACATCTCGGACGGGAAAATGCTGAAGTTCACCGCACGGTTGCCACCGCCGTTGGTGGCTTCCCGGCCGTTGATCACCGTGGTACCCAGAAACGGCCCGAGACCGCGCACCGAGAGTTCGGTGACACCGCCGTTTTCTCGGTGCGCCGTGGCGCCGGTGATGGTCTCGAGCGCAGCGCCGATCGACAGGGCCGGAATGTCGCCAATCTCCTGAGACGACAGGCCGTCGACGATCTGCGTCGCGTTGCGTTTGAGTTCAATGGAACGCTGGATGGTGTCCCGGGACCCGATAACGACAACTTCTTCAAGGGTATCATCGTCGTCGCTCGTTGAATCACTGTCCTGCGCCAAGACCGCTGAGTGTGCTGTCAACGCCAGGCTCGCAACCAGAAATGCACTCGTTGTGTGAGATCGAAACATCATTATTCCTCCACTCCGACGGTAGCCTCGGAAGTACTAGAGTTGTAGGGCGACGCTGGGTTGTCGGTGTCGAGTGAATCCCCGTCCAGGTAAGACTCGAAATCGTCCGAAAACACTTCGGTGGTTCCAGCGGTATCGGAGTAAATTTTCAGCTCATCGACACTGAATATGCCGGTCGCTTCGCGAACACCGCCGTTGTCGCCGAATCGGAAGGCAACATGTGTCACCCCGCCGGTTGAGCTGTTGTCCGGCGTAAACGGCGCCAGACTCACGCCGTCTACGGTGATCGTTACTTCCGGTAACAGAGCGGTATCGCCACCCGGATACGCCCAGCTGACCTGGACATTCATGAAGGCATCCAGTGTGTGCGGCAGCGTGGAGGTATCGACACTGCCCGGGCTTCTGACGCCGAAACTGTCGTCGCGAATTCGGAAATCGAGGATCGCCCCGGCGTTGTTGGTGCTTGCATTGAACAAGGTGATGAATGCATCGCCGTTGCCAAACGAGTCGTCCAGGCGTTTCACAAACACATCCAAACGGCCGGCAGCCAGCGGACCATCGCTTTCCAGCGCGTAGCGAAGCTCGCCGGTGTCACCCGGATCGGTGTCGATGATTTCAGCCACTTTGTTGCCCGATGTACCAGGACCGCCCGCCGTATCCGGCTCGGCGCCCACCGTGGCCTCCGAGGTACTGGAGTTGTACGGCGACGCCGCGTTGTCCGTATCCAGCGAGTCACCGACAATGTAGGACTCGAAATCGTCCGAGAACACACCCGTCAAACCGTCCACGTCGGAGTAAATTGCGAGATCGTCAACGCTGAAGATACCCGTGGCCTCCCGCACGCCGCCGTTGTCACCGAAGCGGAAACTGACGTGCGTGACACCACCAAAGGCGCTGTTGTCTGCCGTGAAGGGCGCCAGCGCCACGCCGTCCACCGAGACTGTGACTTCAGGAAGCAGCGTGGTATCGCCACCCGGATATTCCCAGGTGACCAGCACATCCATAAACTCGTCCAGCATCAGCGGCAGTGCCGAGGTGTCGACACTGCCGGGGTTGCGAACGGCGTAGCTGTCGTCGCGAATCCGAAAATCGAGAATCGCGCCCGCGTTGTTCGTGTTCTCATTGAACAGCGTGATGAACGCATCACCGTTACCCAGGGAATCATCCAGTCGTTTGACCGCGACCTCGAGACGGCCGGCGGCCAGCGGACCGGCGGCATCCAGTGCGTAACGAAGCTCGCCCGTATCGCCGGGATCGGTATCGATAATCTCCGCAAGCTTGTTACCCGGACTGCCCGGGCCGCTCGAGCCCGGCACAGACTCCACCGTCGCCTCAGAGGTGCTCGAGTTGTACGGCGATGCGGCGTTATCGGTGTCCAGAGAATCGCCGTCCTGGTAAGACTCGAAGTCATCCGAGAACACTTCGGTGAAGCCGGCGGTATCGGAGAAGACCGCCAGGTCATCGACGCTGACTTTGCCGGTCGCCTCCCGCACACCACCGTTGTCACCAAAGCGGACGGACACGTGCGTGACGCCGCCAAACGGACTGTTGTCCGGGGTGAAGGGGGGCAGGCTCACGCCATCGACGGATACGGTGACCGACGGGAACTGGCTGGTATCGCCGCCGGGGTATTCCCAGGTCACGCGAACGTCCATGAACTCATCCAGCATCAGCGGCAACGCGGACGTGTCCACGCTGCTCGGATTCCTGACGCCGTAGCTGTCATCGCGAATGCGCAAATCGAGAATCGCGCCTGCATTGTTTGTGTTTTCATTGAACAGCGTGATGAATGCGTCGCCGTTACCAAGGGAGTCGTCGAGCCGCTTGATTTTCAGCTCGAGTCGGCCAGCCGCGAGCGGGCCATCGGAACCCAGCGCGTACCGCAACTCGCCGGTATCATTGGGATCGGTATCGACAATGACAGCGACCTTGTTGTCACCCGACGGCGTACCGCCTACACCGTTGATCGTAATGACGAGTTCCGCGGTCGTCCCGTCGATGGATTCAATGAGGATCGTGTCCGTGATGCGATCGCCCTGCACCAGCGCCGAGACGGTCGGGTTCATCGTATCGAGCGTGTACTCCCAGGTGCCGGACGGCAGGATGGAGAAGGTGCCGTACTGAGTGGCCGTCCCGTTTTGCTCGATCAGCAGGTCTTCGCCCTGGTCCGGATCGAGGATCGTGACCATGTCCATCAGGACCTCAGTGCTGTCGCTGTTGATGGCGCCGACGAGGTTAAAGAAGGCGGCCGGCGTATTCGACGCACCCGCCCCCGCATCGAAGACCGAGACAATGGCCGTGACGGAATTGGGGTACAAGGCGGACCCTGAGAAGGAATCACCGACCGTGTAACTCTCAAAGTCATCCGAGAACTGCAGCATCGTGCCTGCCGTGTCGGAGTAGATTTCGATGTTGTCGACGAAGTAGGAACCAAACGGGATCACCGTACCGTTGTCGCCAAATCGCCATTGAATGCGCTCGACGCCTTCACTGAACCACTGGTCCAGATCGACAAAGTCACTGTCGACGACGGCGGCCGTCGAGAATGGCCCGCCGCCCAAGGGCTCGCCGTTGATCAGGATCGTGATCTGCTCGGTTTCCTCCATGTCCCAGATAATTTCAATGTCGTAGAACTCGTTCGGATTGAACGGCGCTTCGATAATGCCGCCGGGGTACGCTGCATTGTCGGTATTGCGGACCAGGAAACGCGGCGCTCTCGGACTGCCGTCCTCATTGGTCGCATCGCCCTGGATGCGCAGATCAACCAGCGATTCGGACGAGCTGCCCGACGAACCGTACAGAGTGACGTACGCGTCTTTCTGGTTGCCGTCGTCAGCGAGCGCTTCCGTCTTGAGGAACGAGAACCGCAATCTGCCCTGCCGCAGGTGCGGATCCAGGTCCCGGCGCAGTTCGCCGGTATCACCGTTGATCGTGTTGGTGATCTCGGCAACCTGGGTCAACGCGGTAATGCGAATGATCAGGCTGGCGACCGTACCGTCGGCCGAGGTGAGCGCGATCGTGTCGTTGATCGAACCGCCAACCGGCAGTCCGCTCACCGCCGGATCGCCCGTGTTCAGGGTGTAGGTCCACGCGCCGCTCGCCTCGATACTGAAAGTGCCGTAGGCGGTCTGGATATCGGCCTGCGGAACCACGGTGTCCTCACCGAAGTTCACGTCACTGACAACGACGGTGCCCGTCAGCGTATCGGTCTGGTCGTTGGGAATTGTCGCGCTGAGACCGTCAAAGGTTGCAGGTTCCGGCGCGTTGTTTATCGCGCTCTGCACAATGAGCAGTGCGTCATTGTCCAGGTTGCCGGCGACCGGCGACATTGCCAGATTCATGACCGCGGCGTTCAGGTCGTCGACGGTCGATTGCGCAAACGTGCCGTCACCCAGATCGGTTCCGATGCCGCTGATGATATCTGCGGCGGATGCGTCCATGTCGGTAGCATCGAGCTGCGAGATCAGGGCAAGCGCCGTGGCGTAACGTCCGGCATCGTCGTTCGCCGCCGCCGTCGTTGCGAGATCCGTCGGTGCAACGCGGGTGATATCGCCTGCGATGCCGAAATTGATGCCGGTGCTTGCGTTGTAGAGTGTGATAGCGGTATTCAGATCACCGGCAGCCTCAGCGAGCTGGGTCGCGATCTCGGTGAGCGGCGAAACGGTAAACACGGCGTCACCATCAACGTTGACGACAGCGCGGGTCGGCGGTGCATCCAGTACAGAACCGCTTGCCTCGTCGACATAAGTGCCCCCGGTGCAAGAGATAAAAGCGGTACCATCCACCGGCACGAGGTCACCGAAATTCACCGAACCGCCTGTACTGGTGCCCGATCCAAGAACGGGCGCCGCCACCACACCGGTCGCGTCGACAGCGGACAGCTCACAGACAGCGCCGTCAACCAGGCCGTGCACGTACAAGGCACTTAGACTGAATGCAGCCTGGATGTCGACGGACGGCGACTGCACCGTCTCGCGCAAACCGCCGTTGTCGGTGTATCGAACAATTACCGATACCGCGGCGCTGCCTTCACTGCTGGTGAGTGTGTAAGTGGATGACGTGGCACCGGCAATCTCAGAACCGTTTGATAGCCACTGGTAGCTCTCACTGCCCGCCTGCACACCGTCAGCATCGGCAATGGACGCGGACAAGGTGCCGCCCACTACGGCGTCACCACTGATTGTTGCAGAGCCGTTGGAGCCCTCTACCAAAGCTGTGTCATCGCGGCTGCTGCCACAACCGGCCAGCAATGCCATAACTACGGCGATAAATGTGACTCGATAGATCATGACTCAGGACTCCCACTGATACCCCGCTCAACAAGGAACGCGTGTGCGGCACGCTTGATGATGGCGGATGGCGTTTGAATTGGATGGACAGGGTGGCGGTCAACAAGCAGTGGCCGGACGCGAACAGGCGCGTCAATTTGGCACTGGACCGTGAGGACTATCCGCATGTTGTTCCCCCCCAGGACAGCTGCGTGATTTTGTTTGTGTGCCGACATCCCCGGATGTATCGGCTGATGGTGGGAATTACGAGTCCGGGCGTGCCTACGATTTCTCGCCAACGTCCGCATTCCCCGAATGCAAACAGATTGTCACCTGTCATAACAGCTGTCAACCAAATAAACCGTTTGATGCGTTTTATTGGTCAGACCAATTTGTAAGCTGTGCTGTCCGAGGTCCCGACACGTAGCGGACCGTGCCTCGTCACGTGATCACGATCGGCGGACGCCTCGCTGCCAGGACCAAGTGAGCATGACAGGGCCCCTGTTGAGGAAGGGAAGACGTCGCGCAACCGGTGCGTTAAACACGTAGGGAGTGATCACCATTGGTGACGATTCATTGAACAAACCTGACCACTCAGAAAGGTCTTCGTCCATTGTTAATGCGTGATCCCGAACCCGTTTCAGCTCCGCTGTCGTCCCTCCCGCGCATCGGCCAGTCGCCGCGGAAATAGACAACGATTAACGATGGCATCGCCAGGCGACTTGAAAACACAGGGCGAATTTCCTTTTCGGAACATGAGCAGTCTATCGCTGGCCATTTTGACTTTCGGACTGTGCGTGAAAGCCGGCGAGTAAAGGCGCAACTCACTTGTCCGCGAAGGGATGATCAGCGAGTGACCAGAGGCAATCACTTTGGCGGCGTTCTCAGGCTAGCAGTCTGGGCCGCGACGGTCGGCTTTACCCCGGCAGACACATTCGGCAGCGATACCGTAGTCGGCCTCGTTGCCGCCACTGTCAACAAAACCCGGGGGGGCGATCGTTACCCGTAGTCTGCTGTACGTTGACAACTACGTGGCGTGGGTGAACATCGTCGAGATGATCGGCTTTATCTGATTTGTAGCCTTGTTTTCCCTAAACAAAAGTCTACTGAGCAACCAAAGCAATCCGCAGAGAGTCGAAGTTGATTGCACTGAATTTCTGATTCTCTTTCTTCCGAGCCGCCGAGTGGATCAATGAAACTATTTCGGTCTCACCACGGTTCTGAATCCGATGTGGTTGGTCGTTAATTCGCGTTCTACTGGTTGCCGAGCAGAAGGACGAAATCGACCGCAGAAGTTGTCTGCACAAAGGTAGGATCCACCCTTAATGGTCGCCAATCGATTCGATGCCGGTCTGTCTCTTACCGGGGAATAGCTGGTATCGACGAGTTCCCAGACATTTCCAACCATATCAAAAAGACCATAACCGTTTGGCGGAAAGCAACCGGTCGGAGCGACGCCATGAAACCCGTCGAGTCCCGAATTTTGAGTTGGAAAAAGACCCTGCCAGTGATTGGCTTGTGGCCTGTCATCAACGTTTGGCTCGTTGCCCCAAGGGTATCTAGAATCAACAGCACCGCCAATCGCGGCGTATTCCCACTCATCCTCGGTGGGTATTTGATGGCCAAGCCAGTCAGCATAGGCTTTCGCATCTTCAATCGAGATTTGAGTGACCGGAAACAAACGCAGATCGTCAGAGGGTGCATCGCTGGAATCGCCCTTCGGGTTCGCCCAATTAGCGCCTGCGATAAACCGCCACCAACTTGCCGGTGACTGACCGGTTTCGACAGGCGCGACAAACACGGCACCACCGGGTCGCAGCAGGTTCTCATCGGACATCGGATTGGCAGATGGATCGAGTTGTCGCTCAGCCGTAGTCACATAGCCGGTAGCTCGGATGAATCGAGAGAACTGCTCAGTGGTTGTTTCATACGGTGACATCCAAAAGCCTTCAGTCTTCGAAATCTTTTGGCTTTGCTCCTCCGGATACACGGGGTGTGTTCCCATGGCTGCGCTTCCGGCAGGAATCCACCGCATACCGAGCAACGGCCTCTCAGGAGTCGGGTAAACACGGTCTGCTCGACAGGGCAGCGTTTGTTCTGGAACTTCCATGTCAGACGCGTTTTCAGAACAGGACGCTGTAAGCGTCAGTGCGCCCAGGCAGAGCATGGCGCGCAACGTTGCTTTGGCTTTTTGCAGGCTACAGAAAATGTGTTCAGCGCTTATTGAGCCTGGAACATTCATGGCTTTTGCAGTCATCCTATGCCCGAACATATGCACTTCGCGATAACGGAAAGGGGCTGTGACAAACGACGAAACCAGTACTTGAGATTTTCAAAAAGCCTGAGACACCACAAGCTTGTTATTCGTTGTCGTGCGGCAACTCGGGGACCGCCTGACTGCCCATTGGCCTATCTTCAGCCAGCACGAATCGACCATGGTCAATGATAGATACTCTTAACCGCGGCGGCGAATATCGCCAATCACCGGGATCAGGATTCGTCTTCGAATGCCTTTAGCATCTCTACGACGGGTACATGTTTTTCGCGCCAGGGTTTCACCTGATCATTCGGAATGCTGAGGTTAAAGGTACTTGGCGGGAGCGGCCCATACTGTCCCAAGGCGAAATTCCGTGCTGGCACATCAGCCGGAGGTCTGGATGCATCGACCAGATCACCGTCGATCCAGTGCTCGAGCGTGAATCCCGCAGGATCTCGCCAGTAGTCATAGATCTGGCTACCGAGCAAATGACGACCGATGCCCCACTCATGGATGTACTTACCGTGAGTCTTCATTCGAAAGTGTCCGGCCATCAGGTCGTCAACACTGCCACTGAGCTCGAATCCGCCGTGACCAAATGTGCCCTCGTAGCCTTCCCTGCCTTTGCGCGGTCCAACGATATTGATGCTGTGATGATCCACCGGTTTGTCGCCTTGATTCACTCGCATGAACGCACCGGTCCGGCGTCCGTCAGGCATCACAAGATTGTCGCTGATTAAAAAGCCGAGGGTTTGTGCGTACCAGTTAATGGATTCTTCCGCATCCGATACATTTATCGCGTAGTGTCCGATACGCATGACGCGAGAGGTCAGTTTGTACCGCCACTCTCCGTCTTCAAGTTTCCATTCGCCGGCATCCTTGCCAATTCGTTGCAATTTGTTTATCCGCGTTTTTTCTACGCCCGAATTCAGAGAAGGTGGCGGCTGGCGGTCGGGCGTGGCGAATGTAATGCCGAAGAATAACTCCACGCCAATGCCATCAGGATCGGTCACGACGACCTTTTCACCCCCGCCAGGTTCTTTGCTGGAAAAGATCGATGTGTCGAATGCGCTCGCAACAGCTTCAAGCTGGTCGCGGCTGTCGACGTAGTAGCCTGCCGACACAAACCGGTTCTGTTCACCTCGAGTCGCGCAGTAACAGAAAGGCGCAATGCCTGTGCCGCGATACCAGATGGTATCGGCAGATTCATCGAGCAGCTGTAAACCAAAGTGCTCGAAGTATTCTTTCTGCGCGTCGAGATCAGTAAGCTCGAAACGCAGAAACAGAAGGTCCACTGCCTTGCAGAGAGGTTCGTTCATTTGAGACTAACTCTGTACCTTGCTGTCGTGTTCGCAGCGACATCATCGAGGCTTGCGCCAGGTAACAACTCCTCAAGCACCATCTCGTCCTGTTCAAAACGAAACACGGCCAAATCTGTAATTAGAATGTCCACTGCATGACTTGCGGTGAGCGGCAATTCGCAGCGTTCGACGACTTTCGACGAACCGTCCCGAGCGCAGTGCGTCATTGTGACGATCAGTCTGCGGGCGCCGCTCGCCAGGTCCATTGCACCGCCAACACCCAGCAAGGGCTTTCCGGGAACCGCCCAATTCGCCAGATTTCCGTGCTCGTCGACCTGCAGCCCGCCCATAATGGCGACATCTACGTGACCGCCGCGGATCATTCCGAAAGACGCAGCGCTGTCGAAATAGCTGGCACCCGGCAATGCAGTCACCGGGATTTTCCCGGCGTTTACCGGGTAATCCATGGCTCCGCCACTCTCGGGCTCCGGGCCAACGCCCAGAAGACCGTTCTCGGTATGCAGAATGATCCCGTCATCCGGGCCAATCAGATCCGCTACCAGTGTAGGAATGCCCACACCCAGATTGACGATATCGCCCGCGGAAATTCTGGATAGTGCTGCTCGGGCCATGTTTTGCCGCTGTGGATCTGTTTTCTTATCGCTTGCGGAAATAGAAGCGGAGGATCCGAGCATGTCCTCCCCGACGCTAGCCTGGACTAAAAAGTCGACGAAGCAACACTGTGTATGGACATCTTCGGGTTCAAGTCCGCCAACGGGAACAATGTGCTCCACCTCAGCAATCACTGTATCGGCTGCAGTTGCTGCGGCCTTGTTAAAATTGCTCTCGGTTCTTCGATATTGAAGGTTTCCGGCGGTGTCGGCTTTCCATGCTCGCACGAATGCTACGTTGCCACGCAGGGATTCGACGAAGACCATCTCCTTACCGTTGATGACCCTGGTCTCACTATGTTCGGCCAAGGGTGTGCCCACCGAGGTGGGTGTAAAAAAACCGCCGATTCCTGCGCCACCAGCCCGCAAAGCCTCTGCTAGCGTACCCTGGGGCATGAGCTGGGCATCAATGCGCTTGTCCAGCGCCGCCTGAACGGCCTCACGATTACTTGTAAAATAGGAACCTATCGCCTTGCGAACCATGCCTTTGCGAAGCAGCCGTCCACCGCCGAGTCCGGGCTCACCGACGTTGTTGCCGATGTAGGTCAACCCACCGACATCGGACTCCGCCAATGCGTGCATTAGGTTCACCGGATGACCCGTCATTCCAAAGCCGCCTACGATAATTGTGTCGCCCGACTTGACGTAAGCGACCGCATCGGCGGGACTAAGCTTCGGAGCCGTTCTCAAGTTCGGACTCTCATCGCGTCGATCCCGGCGTATGTGGACGCACAATAAGGCACGACAAACAGCAGCACGACTCGCCACCAATCACCGGGGTCGAAGGATCCGGAAATCAGCACCTCGCCATAATTGACAACCGTCAGAATTGATCCGACGGTCAAACCGACTTTCAGTCCTCGGCGAACAACGACAGCTTGTTTGGCCAGTTTCAACCATTCGTTCATGGCTCGACGACCTTCAAGTCGGTCTGCGCTGCGGACGGATTTTTGGTGATCGCATCGCGCCGAAGACCGACCCCACTGACCGAAGCCGGCATTCCCGTCGCCAGTGGCACGATAGTCTTGCCGACCAGCATCGTCTGGAGGAGTCGCTTCATTTCCGATTGTTATATTTGTACATTGACGAATATAATATTGTTAATTCTGTACTATAACAACTTTAAAAAAGCTGCTGGCGCGGCTGAAAAACAAGGACGACAGAATGAGTAACGCAGAAGAAGAGCAGTGGGATACCGCCTATGAAATCCGGGCCATAAGTCTGCTGGCGCTTGGTTTCGGGCTGGTTGGTCTTGACCGATTCATCATTCTTCCGCTGTTCCCGGTCATTGCCGAAGATCTTGGGCTGAACTATCAGGATCTGGGCTTGATCGCCGGTGTGCTTGCACTCACCTGGGGACTAGCTGCGATTGTGACCGGTAGCCTGTCGGACAGATTTGGCTGTCGCCGCGTGCTTGTCGTGACCACAATCCTGTTCTCCCTCCTCGTCGGGATCAGCGGACTGGCGACGGGCCTGGTCATGTTCCTGGTGATCCGCGGTTTAATGGGATTCGCAGAGGGCGGTTTTTTGCCCGCCAGCATCGTTGCTACGTTTCGGGCGGCGAAACCGAGCCGGCGCGGTCTCATGGTGGGTATTCAGCAGATGTCTGCGCCGCTGGTAGGTTTGTTCCTGGGTCCGATTATCGCAGTTGGACTGCTACGTATCCTGCCCGGTTGGGAGTGGGTATTTGCGACTGTGGCGATCCCGGGTTTCATTGTCGCCTACTTCATGTGGCGGATTATCAGGGACTCAGATGATGTCGAAAAACCGGTGGAAAAGCCGATTGAAAAACCGGTGGAAGCGGCGCCCAAATCATCGTTCTGGTCAGCGCTAAAATACAGAAACGTCATTTTTTGCTCGCTGGCAATGCTCGGACTGCTGTCCTGCTTGCACACACTGTCAGCGTTTATGCCGAATTACCTGACTGACCACATTGGCTTGAGTATCGAGACCATGGGGATTGTTCTGTCAGCGTTAGGTGCCGGGGGCGTGCTGGGCATGATCTTCATCCCGGCGATGTCTGATTACCTGAGCCGAAAACTGGTTGTTGTAATCTCACTTGTTCTGGGGATACTCGCGTTGCTCGCGCTGACGCAGATTTCCACAAGCGCTGCCGCGATAGCTGCCTGCTTTTTTGTCATCAGTGCCGGAATATCAGGCGTCGTGGCAATCATCATGGGCCCGATAGTTAATACTTCAGTCCCCAAAGCCATATCAGCCACCGCCACGGGTATCGTCAGCGGCGTCGGCGAGATGTTCGGTGGCGCGTTTGCACCCGCGATTGCGGGCGGCCTCGCCCTGGCTAAAGGAATCTCAGTGATTCCATATATTTCCCTGATTGCAGCCGTTTTTGCGATTGTGGTGTTTGTGTTCGGCGTCCGTGAACCCAGCCGGGATGCGCAGCCTGGTTAGTCTTTGGCGTCGACTGGCCAGACTTCATTCAACACCCGGATGGCACTCACACCGGCCGGCCAACCCGCGTAGTGGGTAACGTGAATGATCATATCCTCGAGTGTCTTGCGAGAAAGCCCAAGGTTTTTGGCACCTTTAAAGTGCGCGCGCTGCTCGGCCTCTTTGCCCAGGGCAACCAACGCCACGCAAGTCACCAGCGAACGTTCCTGCATATCCAGCGAGCCGCGCTGCCAGACATCGCCAAACAGGTGCGAAATCGTGTAGTCGGTCAGTCGCTCGGGCCACGGTAATTCATCGGGATGACGCCCGAAAAGTGTGTTCAGCAACTCGGTGCCCTTTTGTTGACGCTCGTCTTTGTCGTCGCTCATGACCGTTAATAATATTTGCGCACGAAAGCATACTAAATGACTTTATTTTTGCAAGCAAGCATATATAATTCGTTGTCGGCGGTCCCAAATTCGAACAACTTCGCCGGACTCAGGGGAGAAAAACCATATGAGGTTACTGACCTTCACACATGATGGTGCGACGCGCACGGGTGCACTGCGCGATGACCGAATTGTTGATCTGAACGCTGCAGATTCCGGCATTCCGGAAGACATGGTGGCATTGCTTCAAGGCGGTGACGCGATGCTCGACCGAGCGCGCGCGGCCGCCGAATCCGCGGACGCGACGATTGCATTGGCGGACGTGCAACTCGAAAGTCCGATTCTAGTACCGCCAAGAATTCTCGCCATCGGGCTGAATTATATGTCGCACTGGGATGAGATCCCCCAACACGTCAAGGACGGCGGCTTTCAGCTCCCCAAAGTTCCGATGATGTTCAACAAACAGAACACCTCGGCGCACGGACCCTACCAACCCATCGAACTGCCGCCTGAGTCACCCCAGCTGGACTGGGAAGGCGAACTCGGCGTCGTCATAGGAAAGACGGCGCGACGGGTTTCCAAGGACAACGCTTTCGATATCGTCGCCGGCTACACGGTCATCAATGACGTCACCATCCGCGACTGGCAAAGAGCCGCTCGTACGATGACGATGGGCAAGTCGTGGGACACGCACTGCCCCATGGGCCCGACCATCGTTACCAAAGACGAAATCGCTGACGCTGAAAATCTGAAGGTTGTGACCACCGTGGACGGCGAGGAAAAGCAAAACTTCAACACGGGCGACATGATTTTCGGCATCGCACACACGATCGAATATCTGTCTACGGCGTTCACGCTGGTCCCCGGGGATGTCATCGCGACTGGAACCGCAGCAGGCGTCGCGTTGTTCCGCGAGGGACAGCCCTGGCTTACGGAAGGACAGGTCGTCCGAGTGGATATCGAGAACCTTGGACACCTTGAAAACACAGTGTTCAAAGGCGATGGCGAGAGCTTCATACGATGAACGAGCTACCCGACCTGGAGGAGTATCACCGACTGGCCGGACACATCGATAGCTGGATATCTCTCGCTATCGTTGTCGTTTCCGTCCTGGTCGCAGTGGGACTTAATCACTCGAAACCCGCCGTGCGCACCGCTGGAACCGGCCTCGCAGCAGCCGGTTGTTTCGCCGTCTTTGCCTGGTTTCTGATCGTCAAAGGCACCGGCATTTTTGAATCGCCGCGTGAACCGTTGTTCCCTTCAGACGCGATTCGTCCGGCTGTATTGACCACGATCTCTGCGATCAGTCTGCTGGCAGGACTCTTCCTGGCTCGCGTGGCTATGTGGCAAAATCAACGAACAGACACCCTCAGCCTGCCAGCAGAAAACCCCGAACAGAAGTACGGTCGTATTTCTCGTCTCCTCCACTGGACCACGGCAATCCTGTTTCTTTCGCTGATCCCGATGGGCTTCTTTACCTCCATGATTCCGTACGACGTCCCGTGGCGACAGGGTTACTACGTCGTACACAAGACCATAGGCTTCATGGTGCTGCTACTGGTCCTTGTACGAATCATCTGGCACTTCAAAAGCCCGGCTCCGGCGCTGGATGGCGGACTGAAAGGCTGGGAGCGAGGATCCGCAAAGTTTGCGCACGTGCTGCTATACGTTCTGATGCTTGCTGTCCCGATAACGGGCTTCATCATGTCGACATACGGCGGCAAGTGGTCACACTTCTTTATTTGGGACCTGCCGTTGTTCTGGGAAAAAGACATGGAAGCAATCAAACCGTTCGGATTGCTGCACAAGGTCGTTCTCCCGTATCTGACTCTGTTGATTATCGGCGCGCATGTGTTGGGTGCACTCAAGCACCATTTCATCGATAAACACCGCGACAGTATCCACAGGATGGCCTCCTAGGGAGTTCTGAACGTGCCGCTTCCCACTGTTCTTCGCACTGTTGCCGGCTTGATCGTTGGCATGGTTATCGGCGAGTACTTTGTGCTTGACGTTTTAATGATTCCTCCACTCGGTGTCGTTGCGGTGCTCCTCTTGCTGTCCTTTACCTACGACAGGTGGCCGGTTGCTACCGCCAGGATCGCGGCAGTGCTTAGCGTTGTTGTGCCGATCGGCGCACTAAACGGGTATCTGCAGGGAAAGCTTGTGTTGCTCGTACCGATCTTTGACGCAGTTATTTTCGCCTGGCTACTTTGGACTTCAGTGCGCGAACTTCGGCTCTTGAAGAGTGCCGAAGTTTCCTAGTGCGGGAAACGTCGGGTGAATCGGGATCCTGACGTAGTCATCGTTGGCCTCGGGCCAGTTGGCGGTGTGCTGGCTGCTCTTTGCGGCCAGCGAGGCCTCGAGGTCATCGTGGTCGAGCGAGAGTCCGACATTTATCGCCTGCCGCGTGCTGTTGCCATGGATCACGAAGTACTGCGCCAGCTGGGATTGATCGGAATTGCCGATAAGGTTCTTGCAGCCAGCAACCCCTCGGAAGGCTACGAGTTCGTAAATAGCGAGAGAGAAGTTCTCGTTGCACGTTACCAGACCGGCCTGGCTGACACCGGGTATCCGTTCGCCAACCTGTTTCACCAGCCGTCTTTGGAAACGGCCATTCGCGAAAGGCTCGCAGAACTGCCTAACGTCCGCGTGATGCTCGACAGTGAGGTCGTCGGACTCGAACAGGAATCCGAAACAGTCCTGACCTCCATCCGCAGGAACGACATTGACATACGAGTGCGGTCAAGAATCGTTGTCGGTTGCGACGGTGGCAGAAGTTTCGTTCGTCGCTGCATCGGTTCCTCAATGCGAGATCTGGGTTTCGATGAGCCGTGGCTGGTCGTCGACGTAAAGCTTCCTGAGGGCATTGAAGCGCTATCAAACAAAGCCATGCAATTGTGCGACCCGCAACATCCCACGACCAGTACCCAGTCCGGTCCTGGCCGGCACCGGTGGGAATTCATGCTGATGCCGGACGAGGACCCCGATGACGTCACCCGGGAAGCATCGATTCGGTCCCGGCTCGCGCCCTGGATCGACCCGGAGACCGTCGACATAGAACGGTCTGCCGTATACCGGTTTCACGGTCTCATCGCCGACGAATGGCGTCGGGATCGGGTGCTGATTATTGGCGATGCGGCGCACCAGATGCCACCGTTTCTCGGCCAGGGGCTGTGTTCCGGCGTACGTGACGCATTCAACCTCGCCTGGAAGCTTTTAAGCGTTATTCAAGACGGCACCGATATCTTGCTACTCGATACCGTCAGCGCTGAGCGGTCGCCGCACGTCGAAGGGATTACAGAAGCTGCTATCCAGCTGGGCAAACTGGTCTGCGAAATGGATCCGCAAAAAGCAGCGCAGCGCGACCGAAGATTCAAAGCCGACCAGGCGGCCGGACGCCCCCCACCGTTTCCGCCGATGCCCCGAATGCAGCACGGCATCCTCGACGACCACACGGCTGGCAACGTGTTACCGGAACCCTATGCGGTGAAAAAAGGCGACACCGTCCCGGTCCGTCTCGACGAGCTGGTCGGCTACGTGCCATTGCTCATCATCGCGCGCGATGCCAAGCCGCTGGTTGAGGGTCAGGACGCGATCAACGCGCTCGCCGCGCTCTGCCCGTCGATGAGGGTCTGCCAAATAGGCGCAACGGATTCATCCCGTCTGGAACTCGTCGATCAGGACAATCACCTTCAAGCGATGCTCGACGATCAGGAGGCCCTGCTGGTAAAGCCGGATCGCATCGTGTTCGGCTCAGGCGACATCAGGACACTCGCCAATCAATGGGCAAACTACATGGGTGGCGCTAAGTTCAGCAAGAGGGTCGCATGAGCCAGGCAATCGAGATCCGGTCACTCGCTGACATTGAAAGCTACGAAGCCGTTCCCTGCGAGCAGCGCTGGCGCGGCGACAGTGTTTACGACCTCATTCGGCGGACAACAGAAAGGGTCCCGAATCGACCTGCCATGAAGTTCCAGTTTTCGGCCTCGCCCGAGGAAGAGCCGTGGATCGTCACCTACGCGCAGTTTCTCGCCCGAATACACCAGTTTGCTAACAGCCTGCACGCAAGCGAGCTTGCTGTTGGCAGCGTCACGTCCATCATTCTCCCCAACATCGCCGAAAACCACTTCGCAAACTGGGGCGCGCAGGCATTCGGTATTGCGGGCCAGATTAACTACATGCTGGAGCCGGAAGCACTGCGCGACATCATGATCGCGTCCGGCACCGAATCGCTCGTGGTCCTCGGTCCCGATCCGGAGTTCGACATTTGGGAAAAAGTGATGTCGATCGCCGACGAGGTATCAACGCTGAAACTCGTTTTCCAGGTTGCGATGCCGGGCACGGCAGCCTCCGACGCGACAGAAACGGTCGGCGGCATACCTGTTCGCCAATTTGCAGACGCGCTTGGCGCCTCAAATTCGAAGCAACTGGACTTCGAGCGTGATATCGACATCGAGGACGTCGGTATTTACTTCCACACCGGCGGAACCACCGGAACACCGAAGATTGCACAGATCAGTCATCGCAATCAGGTGCACGTTGCCTCGACCAAGGCTGACCTGTTTAACCTGAACCATGACAGTGTCGGCATATGCGCGTTGCCGCTGTTTCATGTCAACGCGGTGTTTAATACCGGGCTGAATTTCTTTGCCGCCGGCGGTCATGTCGTGTACCTGACGCCCAAGGGATTCCGGACCCGCGGCCTGATCGACAACTTCTGGCTTTTTATCGAAAAGTACCGGGGGACGATGTTCAACACAGTACCCACGGTCGTTTCCGCGCTGCTCAATCGGCCGCTGGACGGCATTGACATCAGCTCACTGGACTTCGTCAGCTGCGGCGCTGCACCAATTTCCCGTGAGGTGTTCCGTCAGTTCCAGGAAGCGACCGGCGCAAACATACTGGAAGGCTACGGCCTTACCGAAGGAACCCTGTCGAGCAGCAGCAATCCCAAAGACGGTGAAAAACGCCTCGGGTCGATCGGTTTACGCTATCCCTACCAACACATGAAGTGCGTCGTGCTCGACGACGACAAACGGTACGTTCGCGACTGCGACGTCGACGAAGTTGGCGTCATCGTAATATCCGGTCCAAACGTGTTCATGGGCTACAAGCAGTCCCGCGCCAACGAGGGTCAGTTCATTGACGACTGGTTCATCACCGGCGACCTCGCACGGCAGGATGCCGACGGCTATTTCTACCTTGTCGGACGAGCGAAAGACCTGATCATTCGCGGCGGCAACAATATCGACCCGAAGGGTATCGAAGACACGCTGATGCAGCATCCCGCTGTTGCACTTGCCGCTGCGGTTGGCCAGCCGGATTCGTATGCCGGAGAATTGCCCTGTGCGTACGTATCGATTGCCGGTGACTTTAGCGGCGATAAATCAACGCTACCGGACGAGCTCAAGACATTTGCCAAACAGCGCATCAGTGAACGCGCAGCGGCACCGGTGTACGTGGAGATCGTCGACAGTATGCCGCTGACGGCAGTCGGCAAGATCTTCAAGCCAGACCTGCACATCCGTGCGATCGAGCGGGTACTGGGTGAGGCCGTTCACCATGCAAACGCCACCGCCCGCATATCCGTAGCCAACAGCAGTCAGCGCGGCATGCTGGCAACCGTGAGGTTGTCGGCGCCGGCTACTCAGCAATCGGTTGACGCGGTCAAACAGGCGCTTGACCAATTCACTATCAGTTACGATCTCTTGGAACAGGAATCAGACAATGAGTAACAACGATCAGAACACTCGTGTCGTGCTGGCATCGAGACCAGACGGTGCGGCACGTGCTGAGAATCTTCGCGTAGAAGTTGTCGAAAAACCCGCCGCAGGTGATGGCCAGGTCTTGCTGAGATCCATCTTTCTCTCACTTGACCCTTACATGTTCGGTCGCATGAGCGCGTCCAAGAATTACGCCGCGTCAGTGGATATTGACGGCGTCATGGTTGGCTCTTCGGTCTGTCAGGTTGAAGAATCAAAACATATGGATTTCAGCGTTGGCGAATGGGTTGTCGCGCCGACGGGTTGGCAGAGCTACCTGGTTTCCAGCGGCGAGGGCCTTCGGAAACTGGGCGAGGATCCCCAGGACCCGTCCTACGCCCTGGGTATCCTTGGCATGCCCGGATTCACCGGATACATCGGGTTGACTGAGATCGGTAAACCTAAGGAAGGCGAAACGGTGGTCATGGCAGCGGCGACCGGACCGGTAGGATCCACAGTGGGACAAGTCGCGAAAATCAAGGGCTGCCGAGTCGTGGGTATCGCCGGTGGCGCCGAGAAGTGCCAGTTTGCCAAGGATTCGCTTGGGTTTGACGACTGCATCGATCATCGGGCCGATGATTTCGCCGAGCAGCTGGTTGCGGCCTGTCCTGACGGTATTGATGTCTACTTTGAAAACGTCGGTGGCAAAGTGTTCGACGCCGTCGAGCCACTGTTGAACACCGGCGCGAGAATCCCGGTCTGTGGCCTCATGTCGTTCTACGGATCACCCGAAGTCGCCGACGGGCCTGATAGACGACCGCAGTTCATGCGTACAGTTCTGGTCAAGCAGTTGCAGATCCAGGGGTTCGTCGCGCTGCAGAATTTCGGCGAGCACATGGACGATTTCCGCAGCCAGATGGCGAAATGGCTGTCAGAAGGCAAGATCCACTACCGGGAGAACCGTGTAGAGGGTCTCGAGAAAGCGCCCGAAGCCTTCATCGGTCTCCTGCACGGTTCCAATTTCGGAAAGTTGGTTGTGGAAGTGAACAGCCCGCTGCAGGCCTGACGTGGAGAGATTGGGCATTCCGGCCGCCAACGCGCTAACGCAAGAACAGCAGGCGGTCTATGACAAGGTGGTTAACGGTCCACGTGGCCGGATAGCCGGTGCCCTGCAGTTCTGGCTTCACCGACCCGAGCTGGCTGACCGTGCACAGGAACTGGGACTCTATCTCCGCTTCGACACGTCGCTCCCCGCAAGACTGTCTGAGCTGGCTATCCTGGTCACTGTGCGCCATTGGGGGGCTGAGTTTGAGTGGATTCACGGCCCGATCGCGATCAAGGCTGGTCTGTCTTCAGAAGCCGTGGAAGCGCTGAAGATGGGGCAAAAACCCCTGCTCGAGAATGACGATGAAGTGCTGGTCTACGAAATCACGCGAGACGTATTGTTAAACAAGCACTTGTCTGACGCCCTGTACGCACGCGGCATGGACCTGCTCGGTCAGGACGCGATGGTCGACCTCGTCGGCATTATCGGATACTACACACTGATCGCGCTGACCCTGAACACCTTTGACGTCCTTCCAGAGTCTCGTGAGCCTGGCTGGTCGAAATCGGTCGGGATTGACTGAATTGTCGACGCCAGACCTCGAAGCCACGGCGCGCCGGTTCGTTGCAGCCCGTCGCAATGCCGCGTTGTTGGCCGAGTACCCCGGCTCGGTTCCGGAAACCCTTGAGGATGCGTATCGCGTCCAGGACGCAGCAATAGCACTTTGGCCGGACTCGATCGCCGGCTGGAAGGTTGGTCAGGTGCGTTCGGAACATCAGGCCAGGTTTGGCAATGACCGAATACTGGGCCCGATTTTCAGCAGGCATATTCACATTGGTAATGGTGAGACCGAGATGCCTCTTTTTGACGGTGGATTCGCGGTCATCGAAGCGGAGTACATCGCGGTGCTCGGGGAAAAACTGCCAAAAAATAAGGTCGATTGGACGCCGACTGAAGCCATGTCCGTTGTCAGCGATCTTCGAGTGGGTATCGAAACGGCTGGGAGCCCGCTTCCGGCGCTGAACGAGTACGGCGCCGCCGCCGTGGTCTCCGACTTTGGCGCACACGGCGGACTCGTTGTCGGACCGTCGATTGCAAACTGGCGCCATCGTGATACTGATACATTCGAGTGCAAGGTATTCATGAACGGTGCACAGGTTGGAACTGGCGGCCCCCGAAATCTGAAGAACGGTATCGCCCGGTCGGTTCAGGCAACACTGGAATCCCTGGCGGCGCGCGGGCATCCGATTAAGTCGGGGCTTTTTATTTCGACGGGTGCGACAACCGGCGTGCATGCCGCGTCTCCCGGCGACCGCGCCCGGGTCAGTTTCGGCGATGACGGTGACGTGCACTGCCGGATAGTCCCGGCAGATCCGGAACAATGAGCAGCGCTCTGGCGTGGTTGGGTCTCGGCATTGGCATCTTGTTGCTGGCCTGGTTTCTCGAACACCGACGACGTGATCCGCACCCGGTCCCGGACGGTTTGCAGACCGATATAACGCTCCCGCACGAGCAGGAATTCGAGCTTTATCACAATGCCCTCTCCGTTTGTTCGATGAAAGTCCGGCTGTGCATGGCCGAACTGGGGATCCCCTACAAGAGCCATCATGTTGACCTCATCGAGACCGGAGCCTACGAAACCACGCGAGCCAGCTTTCGACGCGTTAACCCGGCAGGAACTGTGCCGGTGCTGGTCCACAATGGTCACCCCATCTATCAATCGCATGAACAGATTCGCTTTGCAGCAGAACATTGCCCATCGGACACCTACTCGCTCGTACCCGACGATCCCGATGAAGTCGACCTGATGGATAAATGGGTTGACCGCTCGTCGCTAACAGTGAATCCGCTGGAAAACATGGATGCCAGCGCTGGCAACGCCGTTCCAGGCCAGACCTTTCCGCTGTTCGCGACGATGATTGAAAAGATTCCTTTTTGGCGCATCTTCGAAGGCCTTCTGTTTCATCACAATAAGCGGATGCCTATGTTGTTCGTCGCGTTGAAGCTGAAAGGACTGGAAATACTCGATGCGGATCCGTTTCTCAGTCGGGTATTTTCGAGTTCGCGTCAGCACATGCACGAGCATCTTGATGCACTCGAGCAACAGCTCAACAGAAGTGATGGTCCCTGGATTGTAGGCGCACAATACACCCTCGCCGACGTTTCCTGGTTGGTGATTTTCGAGCGCTTGCGGCAGGCCGACGTCATTGGAGTGTTCGTTGACAGCCATAGCCGCCCGGCCTGTAGCGCCTATTGGCAACGCTTGAAGGAGCGCCCTGCATACCGCGAGGCTATCCTCGACCAGGCCCATCCGTTTGTAATCTACGGGACCCGTCGTCTTGACGAAACCAAACAGAGCGATAAAACGATGCGCGAGTTGCTCGAAGGCTCGTAGAACGCTCCCCAAACCTTAGAGTCGCATGCAATGAAACGAGTATTACTGGCCGGAGGCACCGGCTTCGTCGGTCTCAATGCGGCACACGCCTTTTCCGAGAAAGGTGTCTCTGTCGTGTTAACCAGTCGCAAGCGCTTCGATCAGGCGGGTGAAGCGCTGGCCTCCGACAATGAACTGATCGGCATTGAATACGTCAACCTGCAAGACAGCGCAGAGGTTTTCGATCTGTATTGTCGGCACCAGTTCGATGGTCTGGTTTTTCTAGCCCACACACATCAGTACGCGCGTTCTCGGGCCGCCAATAATGCCATTTACCCTATCCTTCTCAACTGTCTTGAGGGTGCCCGTTCGACGGGCGTAAGACGCCTGGTACTCGCCAGCTCGAAGGCTATTTACGGCGGGCTGAATCCGCCGTTCGATGAGCGTGCGACTTTTCCGGCGAAGGTCTCCTACAAAGGAACGATGGTCGACAAACTCAAGCTTCCACGTTTCCCGGAGTTCGAAACGACGGTCAAGCGAACAGTCGAGATGATCGCATTCGACTATTCGATCCCACTCCCCGCCTCGACTTCGGGGCTGGCCGGCGCCAGTGAGAAAATCGCAATGGACGTGGTGTCCCTGCGCTTCCCGCTGCAGTGGGGTCCGGGCTATACGGCGATGGGAAATCAGTTCAGTCTTGTCGCTCACACCGCGGCAGGCCGCATTGACAGTCTCAAGGGCCGCACGGGGTACCTCGGCTTGCCCATAACGGAATTCTGGAACCTGCTTTCCGGCTCCCCGACAAGTAACGTCAAGGACAGTGCTAGCGCGATCGTCACGACGATGCTCGCTGATACGCTGCCTAACTCGATCTACAACGTCTGCAGCGGTTTTAGTCACATCGCGCGCGAGCAACTCGAAGCCGTATACAAGATTGCTCCCTATGCACGGGATGCCATCGGAATTGATCCCGGCGAGCTCGACGCTGACGGAATCCCCGACAACGGCTTTAATTCAAACCTTCTCTGTTCAGACTTTGGTTGGCAACCAGCGCACGAAAGTTTTGACGAAGCCTTTTCTGAATACCTTGCCTGGCTCAAGGTAAACGCATATTAGGCCGATGAGCTTTGCGAGGCAGCGTGCTTGCCGACTTCCCACTCAACCTTGTCGAGTTTTTCGCTTGCGTAATCCAGCGGAGATTTCTCCAGCGTGGTTGCAAAAGTGTCGTTCCAGCGATTCAGAAAGCCCATGTAGGCGATGGCAGCGACAATGTCGATGATCTGAGCGATCGTAAAGTGCTTGTTTAATTCCTCAAAGTGCTCGTTCGTGGTCGCGTTCGGTGCTTGCCCTGCTGCAAACGCCAGTGCAATTGCCGCCCGCTCAGCCGGGTTGTAGTGTTCGCTGGTCTCGAACATGAGGATATCGTCAACCTTTTCGGTGCTTGCCTCGTGGTAGGCCGCAAGCATGGCACTATGCGCCTGGCAATACCGGCAACCGGCGGACAGACTAACCGCGGTAAACACCAACATTCGTAATTCATCTGAAATCGGCTCCTGTTCCGGTTCGCCACGGTGTTTAAGCGCGTAGCGAATGCGACCAAGGATGGCTTTTAGCGGATGAGTTTTGGCGCCCTTGGAACCGCGGAATACGGCCTCCGACAGCATGCCGAATCCAGACATCAGCTCGATGTTATGCGACATGATCATCATCGAGTTTGGTACGAAACCGCCCATTACGGTCTCAATGGTCTTCCAGACAGGCTCGAACTCTGGAAGCTCTTCACGCTTTCTGCCCTGCAATCGTTGTGTCATTTTTTAGAGTCCTCTCTTAGCCAGTTCGCCAAGGCCACGCAAGGTACGCGCGCGACCAACGGAATACTGTTGCGACATGTCGTAGTACGTTTTGGCTTTCTCCAGGTCGCCGAGCTCGCGATACGTATCAGCCAGCAGTTCTGCCATGGGCTGAACCGGTTTCACCGGCCCGGCTTCCGAGGGCCATCCGAGGTCGATGTCAGTTGCTTTGTGCAGCAAAGACAGGCCGTCCTCGATGCGCCCTTCCGCCAGTGCGACCTGGCCTTCAAGGGCCATCTTCAGGATAGCCGCACCCATCGTGTTTCTCGGTCCGACATCCGGAATCGCCGGCACACCCATTTTTAGCAGATACTCGTTTGCGAGGCCGACATCACCTTGTTTCAGGGCAGACAGTCCGTTCACGTAGTGGTCAGTGACAACGGCATATTCGGTCAGTCCTGCCAGGTCAATGGGTTGAGCAAGCAGGTCGGTGTCCCACTCTTCCGTATCGACGATGAACGACGCACGAGCCTCGATGTATACCGTGCGAGCCATCGGGTGAGCGTATCGATTGACCTGTTCCTCGATGATGGCGAGGTAGTCGCGGGCCCTGTCGTGCTCGCCGGTTTGCTGGAATCCATAAGGGATCCAATGGAGTGAATGGAAGGTTTCAGGGTGATACGGCGCATTGGACTCGGGCATTCGCGAGACCGCCTCCTCGAAGGAGTCGATATTGCGCTCCAGTCCGAGTTGCCAGTTTCCGGTCGCGTAGTAGATATGCGCGCCCATGTGCAGAGCGTGCACAGCAGACGGTGCTACCTTGTAGTAGTCGCGGGCGGCTCTCAGTCCTAAAGGCGCGTGAATCGTGTCGTCGTAACTGTGAATGTTGTAATGCAGCCCGCCCGGATGCAGCGGATTCTTGTCAAGGATTTCTTCGGTGATGGCGCCAGCCCGC
>JBCCNM010000034.1:0-25173 GCA_039025835.1 Pseudomonadota bacterium
CGGGTTCGGTAAACATCCTGGCCCAGCTCCGGAGCGGCAACCAGTGGTGCCAACGCCGTGTCGAACCGTCGCTGACGGGTGACCAGCACCAGCAGAGTCAGTCCCGCACCGACACACCAGGTCAGAAGCAATAACTCAGAGAGCGATGGACGTCCTGTGGACTCACTGGCGAGCACAACGGGGGCGTCAGCCGGCGCCACGTCGACAACGCCACCGGCGGCGGTGACTTCGTGCACGACGGTGGGCTCGGTTTCCGTAGCCCTGACAGGGTCGGCCGGCGGGATGAACGGACCCGGCAGCGTGACCGCCAGCGGCGCAATAATCGGCAGCAGCCAGACTCCGAAGGTCAGTTGCGGACCGGCCAGTTTGCGCAACGGACGCCGGATAGCGAGGACCATCAGCAGCGCGACGGCGAAGGCGACCTGGCAAGCGATCAGGGTCTCAATCATCCTGATCACCGCCCGGCAGTGTTCGGATCAGTTGCTTCAGTGCTCGGATGTCGTCTGTCGACAGTGCCTGTCGTTCAGAGAGGTGGCTGACCAGCGGTGCAAGCTGACCATCAAAGAGTCGATCAATCAGATTCTGGCTGGCCTCGTGCACGTATTCATCGCGGGCGACCAGCGGGCTGTAGAGGTATTTGCGGCCGTCGCGTACCGCGCTGACCGCCCCCTTGTTCATCAGCCGGCTGAGCAGCGACCGTACGGTCACCGCGCTCCAGTCATTCGGGCCGGCGACTTCATCGATGATGTCCTGTGCCGACCTCGGGTGGCTCGCCCACAGCGCTTCCATAACAACGCTCTCTGCATCACTGATTCGCATATTATTACACCTGTAATTTTTCGAAAGAATTACATGCGTAATTTTTCAAGTCAAGTCGTCAATGAAGTTAGCCCCGAAAACGCCAGTGGCGCAGTCCGACGGTGCACGGCGGAGGGTTGACGGCAGCGCGGGGAAAACCGCGCGTCGCGGGCGGTCGAGCTACAGCCGGTCGAAGACCTCGTAGGAATCGGTCTGCTCGGAAAACACCAGCATTCGGCCGTCGCGCAGGCAAACCTGGCTGTCGCCGAGATCGATGTCGTTGTCAGTCACACTGTGAATGACGTAGCAGTCATCCTCACGCGACTTCACCTCGAAGGTGCCGGCGAGCGTCTGGCCATCCATGGTCGCAGACCAGGTGTCTGCATCGATCTCGTAGCGGACCTTGCCGTAGATCCGGGCCAGAAGAGCGCGGCGGCCCTGACTGATACCGCTGCGCTCGGCCTCCGCCAGGCTCTCTGCCTTGTTGGACTGCCAGACCCCCTGCAGGGCGCGTGTTCCGGATCCGAAGACGTCGTCGTAGAAAAAGTAGGCACCGTAAGCGAGCGCCGCGACCACCAGCAGCTTGATCAATCCCTGCACAACATCTCTCCCTGTTCCCGTTAAAGCAATCCAGACAAACAAGCCTACGCGTCATGTGACGAAAAAAACGCCGATCACTTCACACGCACCGAGTTGATGCGTACCGGCTGTGACAGGACCTGACCCGCCAGGTAGCCATCACCGACCAATGCCTCATCGGGTGTCGCGTGTATGGCGCGGACCACGTGCATGCCGACAACGACGCGAGCAAACACCGCGAAACCTTCACCGTCTGCGTTGCGCGTGCCGCCGTGGTCGAGTGCCGGCTGGTCGCCGATACAGACGAAGAATTCGCTGCTGGCGGTGCCGGGAAACAACCGCGCCATCGACACTGCACCGTCAACGTGCCGCAGCCCGGTCTGCGCTGTCGATTCGTGCGGAATCGGCGGAAACACCTGCGGTGCGTTTTGTCGCCCGCCCTGGACGATGGAGATCACCGGATCGCCGTTGTCGTTGTCCGGTCGCACGACCCGGTAGAACGCAGCACCGTCGAAGTGGCCCTCTCCGGCCAGGCGCAGGAAGTTGGCCGCAGTCAGCGGGGCCGCCGTCACGACCATTTCGATTTCGATCACGCCGGCGTCCGTAGTCAGCACGACGACCGGCGGCCGGTCGTCGGATGCACAGGCTGCGAGTAACAGCGCAATGCCAGCGAGCAGCCAGCGTCTCATCGGGTGTTCCTGCGAAAGTACTGCGTCATCGCGTCCGCGAAACGCGCGGCCGAACCCTCAGACGTCCGAAAGTACAAAGACGGCTCAATCAACTCCAGCTCCATCAGCCAGAGCGCGCCGTCGTCGCCGTGTACGTAGTCGACTCGCGCATAGGCCACCGGCGGATCGAGACTCTCGACCAGCGACTGCGCCTGCTCGACCATCGCTGTCGGTGCGTCGAATGCGCGAATATCCGAACCGTGTTCCTCCTGCGTGCGGAAATCACCGGCCTTGGGCACCTTGAGGATGGCATGACTGAATGCACCATCGACAAACATCAGTGAATACTCCCCGGTGTCGGCGACGGTCTGCAGGAACGGCTGCAGGAAATACGGACGATCGCGGTAGGTTTCTTCCAGCGCAGACACATCCGCCGGCACGCCTTCAAGCACGTGGGTGTCCAGTGCGCTGGCCCCGACGGTCGGCTTGATCACGATGCGATCCGTCGCAAACTGCTTAAACGCCTGTTTCAGACTGTCGGATGTAAACGTGTCGAACCACACACTGGGCACGATCGGCACGCCGCTTTCGGAAAGCGTCCTGAGGTAGGTCTTGTCGGCGTTCCAGCAAATCGTCGACGCCGGATTGGCCAGCAGGCAACCAGACCGATCGATTTGATCGACGACCTCCAGGAACGCATTCAGGTCCTTGTGGTAATCCCACGGCGAACAAACATAGGCGAGATCAAAGTCACCCCACTCGGCGTCAGCGCGCCACGACAGCTTGTCGACCTGCCAGCCCAGGGACTGCATCGGTTCAACGCTTAGGTCCGCGTCGGATACGTAGTCACCCATATCGTCCATTGTGATGTATACGCAGCGCATCAATCCTGGTATCTCCGTGCGTTCGCCTCTGAGTCCGCATCGAGCTGCTTGCGCAGCGTTTTGGCCAGGGGCAGCTTGTCGGTGTGCTGTCGGCCGTAGCCCAGATTGAATCGATAATCGAAGCCTGCCGGGTTGTTGCCCTGATTGTGCTGCAGAATGGTCTCCAGCTTGTCGATCGCCTTCGCGGTGACGGCCTCGTCGCTGTGAATGTTTTCGTAGTCATCCCACAGCGCAAGAAACTCGGATCTGACTGCCTCTGGCAGTGTCGCAATCACCGACTCAAAGTCGCGCCGCTCCTTGTCGGACTTCGACGGCTGATTGACCTGATCGGGCGCCGGAATATCGCCGTCGACGACCTCACCCAGATCGTGCAGCAAACACATTTTCAGGAGTGTCAGGACGTCCACGTCGGGCATCAGGTCGGCAAAAGTCACGACGAACAAGCACAGTCGCCAGGTGTGATCGGCAACACTCTCGACACGACCCTCGCTGGTATACGCCGTGCGCATCGTGTCCTTGAGCCCTTCCGCGCGCCGCAGGAATTCGAGCCGGCCCTCGAGGTCATCTTTCATCAGCACACCAGCGCGTGGTCGACGAGGTAGCGACCATCCTGCTCGACGACGATGATCGACGCGATCAGTTCGTCATCGGTTTTTGATGCCGACTGGCGCCATACGACACCCACCGAGTCCCGACGACGAAAAATCGACAGCAGCTCGCGCTCGGTAAAAAAGCCAATATCCGCCTGGTAGTGCTCACACATTCGCCGGAGCCCGTCTGCACTGACCATCGACTTCAGGCGTTCAGTAAAGTCACGCACGTGCTTTTCATGATTAATCTCCGTCGAGGCTTGCATCAGGTTGTCCATGAGCGGATCCACGACGGCCAGGATGGCTTCATCGGATTGCGTAGCGAGTTTCACAGTCTCGTCCCTCGAGCGGCCGACGATACAAACGGATACGACAGGCTACAGAGTTGAGACCGACGATTCACGTCCTTTTGAGAAGATGTCAGGACTGAAAGGGAGTGTTAGATGAAGCCTCTGTTATTTGTTGCGATGGCCCTGTCGCTGTCCGCCTGTTCGTCCACCGTTGAGAATCGTGACCCGGTCGGCGAGCCGTTTCCGTCGGTCACGGGTCAGACGCTGGCCGAACAAACCATCAACCTGCCTGGCGACCTGGCCGGCAAGCCGGCGGTGCTGCTCGTGGCTTACAAGCAACGCACCCAGTTTGATGTGGATCGCTGGTTAATGGGCTTTTTGCAGGCCGGTATCGATGTGCAACTGCTCGAGCTGCCAACGATCAAGGGACTGGTGCCGTCACTGGCCTCGGGCTGGATCGACGACGGCATGCGCAGCGGCATACCGAAAGAAGACTGGAGCGTCGTCGTGACGCTGTACGGCGACGCGGCAAAACCCGTGGTCGACCTGACCGGCAATGAGAACGGGCAAAATACGCGAGTTATTGTGATCGACGGCGACGGCCGCATCGTCTGGTTCGACGATACCGGCTACGCTGCCCGCAAGGTACTCGCCATCGGCGAACTGATCGCCGCTCAGTAGTGCGGCGGGGGCTCGTCGTCGCCGCCGCCTGTGGCGGGCATCATTTCACCGATCGCCTGCAGTCGGTCGGCCATCGATCGGCACAGTGTCTCAAGCTGCATCAGCCGTGACTGCTGGTCGGTGACGACGTCGTTCAGGGTCTGCAGCAGGTGATCCTGGTGGGCGAGCCGGCTTTCGAGTTCTATAATTCGCTCTTGCATTCGTTTTGATCCTTGTCGGCGACGCTGCCGGCCGACACTCTAGCACCCCTGCCCCGTGACCCTGATTCGCTTTGACAATGTTTCGCTGGATTTTGGCGAACTGAAAATACTCGACGAGGCCTCGATGAGTATCGAGCCCGGCGAGCGCGTCTGTCTGATCGGCCGAAACGGCGCCGGAAAGTCGACGACCATGAAACTGATCACCGGTCAGCTCGAGCCCGACCGAGGCGAGATCATCCGCAGGAGTGACCTCGTGGTCAGCAAACTCGCGCAGGACCTGCCGGAGGCGATTGACCAGCCGGTGCGCGACGTTGTCCGCTCCGGCCTGACGCACATTGAAGCGCTGCTCGCCGACTACAAGACACGTTCACAGCAGGATCTCGACAAACACGGGCTGCGAGAGCTCGAGGCACTGCATTCGCGCATCGACGCACGCGACGGCTGGCACCTGGACCAGCGGGTTGAAGCCACCATCAGCGATCTCGACCTGCCGGCGGACAAGGCGATGCGCGAACTGTCGGGCGGCTGGCGACGGCGCGTGGCGCTGGCCAAGGCGCTGGTGCAAAAGCCGGACCTGCTGCTGCTCGACGAGCCGACCAACCACCTGGATATTGCGACGATACGCTGGCTCGAGGAACGCGTCTTCAACTGGCAGGGCTCGGTGCTGTTCATCACCCACGATCGTGCCTTCCTGCAGAAGCTCGCCACTCGCATTCTCGAGATCGACCGCACCAAGCTGAGCAGCTGGCCAGGTGACTACCAGAATTTCCTGCGTCGCAAAGAAAAGGCACTGGAAGACGAGACTGTGGCGAATGCCAAGTTTGACAAGACGCTGGCCGAGGAAGAGGCCTGGATACGCCAGGGCATCAAGGCCCGCCGCACCCGCAATGAGGGCCGTGTGCGTGCGCTGAAAAAGATGCGTGAAGAAGCCGGCCAGCGCATTGGCAAGGGCGATCGTGCGCGTATCCACATCGAGGAGGCAGAGCAATCCGGGCGTAAGGTAATTCGCGCCAAGAACCTGAGCTACGCCTACGGCACACACAAGGTCATCGACAATTTTTCGCTGCGCGTCATGCGCGGCGATCGCATCGGGCTGATTGGCAATAACGGCGTTGGCAAGACCACGCTGCTGCGTCTGCTGCTCGGTGAGCTGCAGCCGGAATCCGGCGTGCTGAAGCTCGGCACCAACCTCGAGATCGGTTACTTCGACCAGCTGCGCCAGGAACTCGACGCCGAAAAATCCGTGGCCTACAACGTCGGTGAAGGCCGGACTTACATCCCGCTGAATGGCAAAGACCGGCACATCGTCGGCTATCTGAAGGGCTTCCTGTTCAGCCCGAAGCGCTCCGCGACACCGGTCAAGGCGCTGTCCGGCGGCGAGCGCAACCGCGTCATTCTCGCCAAGCTGTTCACGCGGCCGGCTAATCTGCTGATCCTCGACGAACCCACCAACGATCTCGATATCGAGACACTCGAAGTGCTAGAGCAGAAGCTCGTGGAGTTTACCGGCACTCTGATTGTTGTCAGTCACGACCGGGAGTTTCTCGACAACGTGGTCACGAGCACCATCGTGTTCGAATCCGACGGTGGTATCCGCGAGTACGTCGGTGGCTACCGCGACTGGCTGCGCCACGGCCGGCGGCTGGCGGAAACCGACGACCCGAATGCGACGGCAGACGCTGCGGCGGCCTCTGCGGCAAACCGCAACAAGGCGAGAGCGAAAAAACTCAGCTACAAGGATCAGCGCGAGCTGGATTCACTGCCCGAAGCCATCGAGGCACGAGAGTCCGCGATCGAGACGCTGCAGGCCGACATCGCCGCCCCGGGGTTTTACGAACAGGACGCCGAGGCCGTGCAGGCGGCGCTCAATGAGCTGAAGACTCAGGAATCTGCGCTGGAAGCGATGGTGGAACGCTGGGGCGAGCTGGAAGCGCTCAGCTCGCAGCTTGCTCAGGGCGAATAGCGCGCACGAGGTAGCGCGCCTCGGGGCCCAGATCGACATCCTCCGGCATCGGCGCGACGTCGAATCCGGCGGCGCGGTAGCAACACCACGCGGCTGCGTTGCTGCGATAGACGAACAGCCCCGCTTCATCGAGACCCAGTGTTTGCTGTCCCTCCCGAATAAGCGCACTGATGAGCTGTTGGCCGAGACCGCTACCGCGAGCCTGCGGGTGAATCACCAGCCGGGCGAGATTTACCCGGTTATCCCGCGGGTACACCTGGCCAAATCCCTGCAGCGTGCCGTGCGACTCGAGGCAATAACTGTCGATATCGCGCCACTTGCAGTCGCGGTGAAAACTGTCGCGATCAAACGGATAGTCAAAGTCCGGGCCGGACCAGTGTCGGATACTCGCCGCGTCCGGGAACCACGTCATCAGTGTGTCGATATCGGCGGTGTCAGCGGTGCGCAGCAGCATCAGGCAGTCGGGTAGGTTTTCCGCATGTGTTGGACCGACTTCGCGATCAGCGTTTCGAGCACGGTCTCATCCACGTCATCGAGCTTTTTGATGTAGAGACACGACTTGCCGGTCTTGTAGGTGCCGAGTTTTTGCAACAGGGCTTCGAACGGTGCGAAGCCCGGCATGATGTACACGGTGATCGCCTGTTTGCGCGGCGAATAGCCGGTCAGCATCCAGTCGCCTTCCTGGCCGCTGTCGTAGCGGTAGTGGTAACTGCCGTAGCCAACGATGCTGCTGCCCCACAGTCGGGCCCGCTTGCCGGTGGCGCGGCGCATCATGGCGGCGACTTTTCGACAGTCGGCGCGCTTTTTCGGATCGTCGACGGTAGCGAGGAAATCAGCGACGCTGCCGGCGTTGGCTTTGGTCTTCAGCTCGGCCATCAGGCGTGCGTGGTGCCGAACAATCGGTCGCCGGCGTCGCCGAGACCCGGCACGATGTATTTCTTCTCGTTCAGGCGCTCATCGATGGCGGCGGTATAGATCGGCACGTCCACGTGCTCCGCCTCGACGGCGGCGATGCCCTCGGGGCAGGTGACGATACAGACAACGACGATATTGGTGGCACCGCTGTCTTTCAGTCGGTCGATCGTCGCATTCATCGAGCCGCCGGTGGCGAGCATCGGATCGATGATAATGCAGGTGCCGCTTTCGACCTGCGGCGGAAACCGTTCGTAGTAGCTGACCGGTTGCGCGGTTTCCTCGTCGCGATACAGCCCGACGAAACCCACGCGCGCGGTCGGCACGAGTGCCAGTATCCCGTCGAGCATGCCGACGCCGGCTCGAAGGATCGGCACGACAACGAGATCGGTATCGATTTTGCGGCACGTCGCCGTTGCCACCGGTGTCTCCACCTCGACCTCTTTCATCGGAATGTTTTTCAGGGCTTCGTAGCAGAGAAACTGGGTAATTTCCGTCGCCAGTTCGCGAAATCGCTTGTGGCCGGTCTCGACGTCTCGAATGATGGCGAGCTTGTGCTGAACGCAGGGATGGTCGACGAGTACGTGCATGGGAAGCTCCTGTCGTGTGCTCGCTACAGTATCAAGTTTAGTTCATGGCCGGAACTTCGGGGCGGGTCCGCGAAAACAGCTTGATGGACGCATCACCGATCTCGATATCACCGTCACTGATGAAGTCGAGGCGACGCAGCATCGCGCACGACGCGACATTGTCCGGAGCCACGATGGCCTGCACGCGCGGCAACGCCAGGACCTCGTCGCAGTAGCGCAGCACCGCGCCGGCAGCCTCTCCGCCGTAGCCCTGCCCGTAGTATTCGGGCAGCAACGCAACGCCGAGATCGGGGACCGCGAGTTCAGCACGGCGAAACAGCCCGCAGATACCAATGCCGGGGCCGTCGATCAGCCCGACGCGGAACGGGCCGTAACCGAATTCCTGCCACGTGGCGATCGGTCCGGCGATCAGTGCATCACACGCTGCGGCTTCGGTTCGAATGCCGCGATCCGCGACGAAACGCAGGAACTCCGGGGTGTTCCAGACCGCGAGCATCAGCTCGGCATCGTCGAGTCTGAAGCCACGCAGCGCGAGCCGTGTTGTTGTCAGGATGGGTGGTGCGGGCGTCAACCGAGCCTGCGAATGCCGATCGCACTGCGAATATCGGCGAGCAACGGCGCGGAAATCTCGCGCGCCTTTTCAGCACCTTTGAGGAGTTCGGCTTCCACGATGGCAGGATCCGCGATCAGGCGCTGGTACTCTTCGCGCGCCGGCTTGATGTGTTCGTTGATGTACTCGAACAAAGTCTGTTTCATTTCGCCCCAGGCGATGCCGTCGGCGTAACGTTGCTCGATCTCGGCCGTTTCAGTCTCCGAGGCAAACGCCTTGTAGATGTCGTACAGCGTGCTGCCTTCCGTCTCTTTGGGCTCACCCGGCTCCAGACTGTTGGTCTTGATCTTCATGATCAGCTTGCGCAGGCGCTTTTCCTCGGCAAACAGCGGGATCGTGTTGTTGTAGCTCTTCGACATCTTGCGACCGTCGAGACCGGTCAGCACCGCCGTGTTGTCGCCAATAACCGCGTCCGGCAAGGCGAAGAGTTCACCGTAGTGATGGTTGAAACGTTGCGCGATATCACGCGCCATCTCCACATGCTGCTTCTGGTCTCGTCCGACCGGCACCTTGGTCGACTTGAACATCAGGATGTCGGCCGCCATCAGGATCGGATAGCTGTACAGCGCCATCGTGATGCCCTTGTCCGGGTCCTTGTTGCCGGACTCCTCGTTGGCCTGTACCGCCGCCTTGTACGAGTGCGCGCGATTCATCAGCCCCTTGGCCGTCATGCTGGTAAGAATCCAGGTCAGCTCCGGTATTTCCGGGATATCCGACTGGCGGTAGAACACCGCGGCGTCGGTATCGAGGCCGAGCGCCATCCACGAAGCCGCGATCTCCAGCGTGGACTGGCTGATCTTGTCCGGGTCTTCGTTCTTGGCGAGGGCGTGGAAGTCGGCCAGGAAGTAGAAATTCTTCTTCGACGGATCCTTGCTCGCCGCAATACCGGGGCGAATCGCACCCACATAGTTGCCGATGTGCGGCGAACCGGTCGTCGTGATACCGGTCAGGTAGATGTCCTGCGTCATGCGTGTCGTGCTCGTCTGTCGCGCTCAATAACCGGCCGCCGCGCCGTCCTTGCGGACTTCGGACGCGCCGAAGTAGACGCCCTGCTCTCCATCGTAGTAGATCGCCTGGTAGCCACCGAAGCTTCCGGCGCTGCGACCCAGCTTGTGGCCCATCGCCTCGAGCTGCTTGATGACTTCCGGATCAAAGCCGCTTTCGAGGTACACCGTGCCGCCGTCGTCCATCGACTCACCGGTCGGCTGCGACGAACCGCCGTGACGAATGCGCGCCGCATCACCCGCTTCCTGCAGGTTCATTCCGAAATCGAGCATGTTGATGATGATCTGGACATGGCCCTGTGGCTGCATCGACCCGCCCATGACGCCGAAGCTCATCAGTGGCTTGCCGTCTTTCATGACGAAGGCCGGAATAATCGTGTGGAACGGTCGCTTGTTTGGTTCGACAACGTTGGCGTGGCCCTCCTCGAGCGTGAAAGACTCACCGCGGTCCTGCAGCATGAAGCCGAAGCCGGGGGCGACCATGCCGGAGCCCATGCCGCGGTAGTTGCTCTGGATCAACGACACCATGTTGCCGTCGCGGTCGGCGACCGTCAGGTAGATCGTGTCGCCGTCTTCCAGCACGGCACCGCCGGCGGGCAGTGTCAGTGACGCCTTGTCGTTGTCGATGAGCTTGCGACGCTCGTCGGCGTAGCCCTTCGAGATCAGCTTTTCCACCGGCACATCAACAAAGTCCATGTCCGCGTAAAACCTGGCCCGGTCTTCGTAGGCGAGTTTTTTCGCTTCGACGAAAGTGTGGATGTACTCGGCGCTGCCATAGCCCATCGACGCAATGTCGTATGCTTCCAGAATATTCAGAATCTGCAGCGCGGCAATTCCCTGGCCATTCGGCGGAATCTCGTAGACATCCCAGCCGCGGTAGTTGCTTGAAACCGGTGTCACCCACTCGGACTCATGCGCCGCGAGATCGTCGTAGGTCAAAAGTCCGCCCTGTTCCTGCATCAGTGAATCGATTGCCTGTGCGATCGGTCCCTTGTAGAACGCGTCACGACCTTCCTCGGCCATCAGGCGATACGCCGTCGCCAGGTCCGGGTTGCGGAACATCTCGCCTTTCGCCGGAGTGTCGCCATCCGGCATCCACGTCTCCGCAAAGCCGGGATACTCGGCGTAGCGGCGCTTGCTGCGGTCCAGGTAGTAGGCGATCACTTCAGAGACCGGGAAACCGTTTTCGGCGTAGTCGATCGCCGGCTGTAGCACCTCGCTCATCGGCAGGCGGCCGTAGCGCTCGTGCAGTTCGAACCAGCCGTCAACCGCGCCCGGCACACTTACCGGCAAGGGGCCGAAGGATGGGATACGTTCAAGTTCGTTATCGCGGAAGTAGTCGAGCGTCATCGCCGCCGGCGAACGGCCCGAGGCGTTGAGCCCGGTCAGCTCCTGTTTTTCCGCGTCCCAGACAATCGCGAACAGATCACCACCGATGCCACAGCCGGTCGGCTCCATCAGGCCGAGCGCCGCATTCGCCGCGATGGCTGCGTCGACAGCGCTGCCGCCGGACTTGAGAACATCCAGCGCTATCTGCGTAGCCAGAGGCTGACTGGTGGCCGCCATGCCGTGCGGCGCAATGACCTCGGACCTCGAGGCAAACGGTTTTCCGGTGATACGGTCGTAGCCGGGCTCGGATGACGCCATGGCGGGACCTCCTGCGAAAAGAAAGACGAAGGAAAATGCCGTGATTCGGAACAGGGTGTGCATAGAGTCACCGCTCAAAAAGGCGCAAACGGGCGCCAATGATGCCCCGACTGTGGCGGGAATGAAACCGCACGGACGCCCCGGTATCATCGCGGCATGACTGATGACTACAGTGACCGCAACACCGATCTTGCGGCTCTCTACGGCGAGCATCTCGACACCGTCAAGGCTCGCTACGATCACGCGCTGGAACTGGCCAGTGCCTCACACGCTGTCGTGTTTTCCGGCGCACCGCACCGCGTTTTCATGGACGATAACGACTATCCGTTCAAGGCCGCGGCGCATTTTGTCTGCTGGGCGCCGCTGACCGGCCTGCCGCTGTCGTACATCGTCTACACGCCGGGCGAGACGCCCGTGCTGGTCTTCTACCAGCCGAAAGACTACTGGCACGTCGTGCCGGACGCACCGGACGGTTACTGGACCGACCGCTTCGACATTCGCATCGTGCACAGCGTCGACGCCGTGGCGAAACATCTGCCGGCAAACCGTGCGGACTGCGTGCTGATCGGTGAAGTCCTGGACGACAGCCTCGCCTTCGGGATTGACACGATTAATCCGGACCGCGTTATTCACGCGCTCGACTACGCCCGCGGTTGCAAGACGGCGTATGAAATCGGCTGCATGCGTCTGGCCAGCCGTCGCGGGGTCGCCGGTCATCGGGCAGCGCGCGCCGCCTTCGACAACGGCGGTGCGGAATTCGAAATCCACCGCGCCTACTGCGAAGCTGTATCGCATACCGATCCGGAGTTGCCCTACAGCAACATCATCGCGCTGAACGAGCACGCGGCAGTTCTGCACTACACGGCGCTGGAACGTTCCGCACCACCGTCCATGCGGTCCTTCCTGATCGATGCCGGGGCGCAGGTACACGGTTATGCGAGTGACATCACCCGCACCTACGCTAGCGGCGACAAGCTGTTCGGCGCCCTGATCGAGCGCATGGAGATCCTGCAAACGGACATCGCCGGCCAGGTCCGGGCGGGCGTCGACTATCGCGAGCTGCATGTCGAGACGCATCGGCAGATTGCCAGCGTGCTGGTCGACTCGGATCTCGCCAGCGGCTCGACAGAGTTGCTTCTGGCGTCCGGCGTCACGTCGGCCTTCTATCCGCACGGCCTGGGCCATCTGCTCGGCACCCAGGTGCACGATGTCGGCGGGCACCTGGCCTCCGAGGCGGGCGACCGCATCGAGCCGCCTGCGGAGCACCCGTTCCTGCGTCTCACCCGCAAGCTCGAAACCGATATGGTGATCACCGTGGAACCGGGCCTGTACATCATCGACATGCTGCTGGATGAATTGCGCGGCACCGACGCCGAAGCCTTGATCCACTGGTCAACGGTCGACGCGCTGCGGCCGTTTGGCGGCATACGCATCGAGGACAACGTCCGCGTTCTGGACGACGGCAACGAGAACCTTACACGCGACGCATTTGCCCGCGCGGCATGAGCGCACCCGAAACGAACGCCGCCACCGAGCGGCGACCCGCTTTGGTGCGCGCGATCGCCGTTTGGCGCGGCCTGATACTGTCATAAACGCGTAAAATCAGCGACTTAAACTCGCCGCTTGCGCCAGTCCAAACTGGTACAGATTCTGCAGTGCCGCAGGCACTGGGCAACTCCAAAAAGGACCGCCGGTGCCGGCTGGCGCCGCGGATACACCGCATGAAAAGACACACCTCTCTTCGAGGCCTGCGCACCTTTTGTGAGGCCGCGAAGCACCAGAGTTTTCGCAATGCCGCAGACCGCATGTACGTCACAGCATCCGCGGTCAGTCATCAGATCAAGAATCTGGAGGACGAACTCGGCCAGCAACTGTTTGAGCGGCGCGCCCGCGATATTCGGCTCACCGACGCCGGTCGCTCGCTGTTCGACGATGTGCACCCGCTGATCGAACAACTCGACGACGCGGTCGCCACCTATCGACGCAACCAGGCCCGACAAAGCCTGAATATCTCGGTGCAGCCGTTTTTTGCCAGCGAACTGTTCGTGCCGCGCCTGCCGGAATTTACCAACGCGCATCCGGAGTTCGATATCCGCATCGACACCAGCGATGAGTCCAACGAAAAAGTGGCCGGCAGCGCGGACGTGTCCATCCGCATCTTTAGGTCACCGCCGAAGGGCTTGTACTCGCATCGGCTGTTTCCGCTCCGACTGATTCCGGTCGGCTCACCGGAATTCAAACGGTCACTGCGGGTAACAAAGCGTCAGGTAAAGAGCCGCTTTCCGCTGATCGTGCACGAAGGCCGTCCGAAAGCGTGGAAAGACTGGGAGCGCATTTCCGGTATTCGCCTGCCAGAGGATTCCAGCCAACTGCGCCTCGCGTCGATGATTGCCGTTGCCCGCGCGGCAGAACGCGGTCTCGGCGCTGCCCTCGTGCCGGTCGCGCTGAGCCAAAGCTGGCTGACAAGCGGCAGTCTCGTGCCGCTGTTCGACGACGCATTGGAAACCCGCGACGCTTACTACTTTGCGTGCAGCCTCGACAACGCGGACAAGGACAGCGTCAACCAGCTCAAGCAGTGGGTGTTGCACAACTTCGCGGACGCGACGTGAATTTTCTTCAACTGCCAACGGACTTTTTTTCGTTTGTTGAGTACAGGCGGTCTGCCTAGTGTGCGATCTGCCGGACGGCGTTGTGCCGCTGGCAAGCCAACACAGGAGTAACGACCATGAAGACATCGACTGCATTTCGCTGCATCGCGCTTTTTGCCGCACTGGGCGCGGCCAATGTTGCTGCAGCCGAGGCACCGGGCTACACGATGACCGTCTGGATGGACAGCGCCTACGGCGGCCAGGTCGTCAGCGGCCGGTATGCGCGTGCCATCGACCGGCTGACACACTCCCCGGCACGCTATGCCAACAGCGCCGAAGGCCAGACCAACCTTTGCGTGGCCTACGCCAAGACGGGCGAACTCGACAAGGCGATCGCCTCCTGCGAGCGCGCCGTCGCAGTTCTCGAAGACAGTAAATACGGGCAGGATCGCCGTCGGCTGACCCGCGTGGAACGTCAGGTATCGACCGCCCTGGCGATCGCCCTGTCCAATCGCGGTGTCTTACGAGTTGCCAACGGGCAGTACGAGCTGGCCAGCAACGACTTCCGTAGCGCCGCGGAACTGGACACCGATGTGGCCGCCGCAGCCACAAACCTCGAGCGCTTCGAAGCGCGTCAGAGCGACACGCCGCAGATCGCGGCGCGATGATGTCGGACGGTCCTCGCGGCGACGCGAGGGCCGTTTTTCATGCCTGGCCCTTTTCGACCTTCAGACGCGCCTTCACTTTCCGGCCTTTGCGTTCCAGCATCGGCCGGGCAAAACGCGCCAGCGAAGGCACAAGGTAAGTCAGCATCGTAAGCAAGCCGCTGGCCGGCGGCATGGACTGCTCGCGAATGCGGTTGCCACAGAGATCGAGCACCGTCTGTGCGACTTCCCGCGCCGTGCTGATCGGCTGGGAGAATGTCAGGTCGGAGACCGAGTCGATGTCGGACATGATGAAACCTGTATCGATCGGACCCGGTGATACGACGGCGACCTTGATACTGCTGTCGTGCAATTCGTCGCTGATCGCGTAAGTGAAGGACCGCAGCCCGGCCTTGGTCGCACCGTAGGTGGCACTGTTAGGCAACGGGGTGCGCCCGGCAAGTGATCCGACATTGATGATGGCCGCTGCGTCCGATTTCTTCAGATACGGCATGGCCAGCCTGGACAATACAATCGGTGCGCGGAGATTCACGTCCACCATGCGCGCCAGGTCGTCAGCCTCGATCGACTCCAGCGGTCCGCGCGCATGGTAACCGGCGTTGTTGACCAGCACGTCAACCCGGCCGTATTCGTATTCGGTTTTCTTGAACAGCGTGACGCCGGCTTCCGGATCGGAGACGTCCATCGGGCAAATCTCGACGCGTGTTTTGTCGCGGAGTTCCTCGGCGATGGCTTCAAGTTTCTTCTTGCCGCGGGCGACAAGCATGAGATTGGCACCGGCTTCCGCAAACAGACGGGCGGTTTCGGCACCGACGCCCTCGGAGCCGCCGGTGATGATGACCGCGCGATCTTTGAAAATCATCGGCGAAGGGTAATGAATACGCCGATGTTAGGGAAGCGTGCTCTAGAGCCCGATGTAGCCGCGGATTTTGCGCAGCAGGGACGACTCCCAGCCGACGACCTCGAGGTGGTCCGGATCGAGTGGTGCATCCGGGTAACAGGTGTCCGGCTTGACCTCGTCGTTGGCAGCAACATCCTGAGGCCGCAGTTCGAGGGTGTCACGGGACCTGGCGCCTTCTGTCAGGCCGTCAACCGCCAGGCTGAGGTACGGGAGCACCTCGTCATCAACGATGTCGTCCATGTACACCGCCTCCGGGTCGAAGCTGTCCTTGGAAAGGACCACGCATTCATCAAATTCACTTTTCTTACTAATGACCGTCTCCCGTCATTTTTACTGCCTGGTCACATTAACGATTCGACGCCGGTGGCACCGTGATGTGCTTCACTCTACCGCTATTTTGGTAAGTCATTATGTAAAGCGGTGAATTCCGGCGATTTGCACCGGATTCCTTTGTAAGTGATTGTTTCCGTGAGAGTCTGAATCCAAAACTCCCGGCCCGTTTCCAATAGACTATGCGGCCCGTCTGTCATCGGAAACGCCACTATGTCGCGACTCTCGCCACTTTTCGCCTGCCTGCTGATTCTCGCGGGCTGCGATGAGTCGACATCCGGCACCCCCAGCACCAGCACGCCGTCGGTCAAGGTCGTCACCCAGCCGGTCAGCCTGCAGCCGGTCACGGACCGGATTCAGGCGCTCGGCACCGCCCGCGCCAACGAATCGATCGAGATTCGACCGCGCATTGCCAGCTACGTCACGCGAATTGCCTTCGAGGAAGGCCAGTCCGTCGATCAGGGCCAACTGCTCGTCGAACTCGAAAACAGCGAGATTGTCGCCGGTCTCGAACTCGCCAAGGCGGCGCTGACCGAGAGTCGGAGCCTCTACGAACGCAGCCAGTCGCTCGCATCGACCCAGGCAATCTCCGCATCCAACCTCGAGGAGCTGCTCGCGCAGGTGAAGGTGGACGAGGCGCAGGTCGAAGCCGCGCGAGCCCGCCTGACCAACACACGCATCTATGCGCCGTTTGCCGGACGCGTCGGGCTGCGCAACATCAGCCCGGGCAGCTTTGTCGATTCGCAAACGGTCATCACTACCCTCGACGACACCGACACGATCAAGCTCGATTTCTCGGTACCGGAAACCTTTCTCACCGTGATCGGTGAGGGCATGAACGTCGTCGCGGAGAGCATCGTGTACCCCGATGCGAGCTTCACCGGAATCGTGCAGAGCATCGACACGCGCCTCGATCCGATATCGCGCTCGGTGCAGGCGCGTGCCGAAATAGACAACCGGGATGGTCGCCTGAAACCCGGCATGTTCATGACCGTCGACCTGCGCCGCGAGCGCGGTGATCAGATCGTCGCACCGGAGCAGTCGATTGTTCCCGAAGGTGAAGAACAGTTTGTCTTCGTCGTCACCGACGGTGTTGTCGAAAAACGTGTTGTCACCCTGGGCCGCCGCATCCCCGGCCTGGTGGTCATCGAAAACGGGCTCGACGCCGGTGAGCTGATAATCACCGAGGGCACCGGACGCGTGCGCGACGGCTCAGTCGTCGAAAGCGTCGACAAGACCACGCTGTCGCTGACCCAACAGTCCCTGTACTGACATGCTGATTTCCGACGTCTCCGTTCGCCGGCCGGTGTTTGCGGCCGTCATGTCGCTGATTCTCGTTATTATCGGCGTCATTTCCGCGTCCAGCATGACGATCCGCGAATACCCGGATATTCAGCGACCGGTGGTCTCCGTCGAGACCAACTACCGTGGCGCCTCGGCGGACATTGTCGAGCGGCGCGTAACCCAGCTTATCGAGAACCAGATCGCCGGCATTGCCGGCATCCGCAAAGTGTCGTCGTCCAGCGCTGACGGCCAGTCCGAGATCAGCATCGAATTCAGTCGCGACCGCGATATCGACGCGGCCGCCAATGACGTGCGTGAACGCGTGGCCCGCACGCTGGACAACCTGCCGGACGAAGCAGATCCGCCGGAAATCACCAAGGATCGCGCCGGCACCAGCGCGACGATGTGGATTCGGGTCAGCAGCAGCACGCGCTCTCTGATGGAGGTGTCCGACTTCGCAGAGCGTTATCTTGTCGACGCCTTGTCGATCGTCGACGGCGTTGCTCGCGTGCGCGGCTCCGGCCGCAACCCGGCGATGCGTGTCTGGGTCGACCCGGTCAAACTCGCGGCGCGCGGTCTGACGGTCGGCGACATCGAGGACGCGCTGCGACGCGAGAATGTGCAGCTTCCCGCAGGGCGCATCGAATCGTTCACGCGCGAATTCACGCTGCGCACCGACACCGGCTTCAACACCGTCGACGACTTCCGCAGCCTGCCGCTGCGTGAAACCGATGACGGCTACGTCATCCGACTCGGCGAAGTGGCCGACGTGGAGATTGCACCGGAAAACGTCCGCTCCTTCTCGAGGAACGGCGGTGTCACCGGATTCAGTCTCGCCATCGTGCCGCAGGCGCAGGCGAACCTGCTGGCGGTCAACAACGGCGTGCGCAAGCGACTCGAGGAGATCCGGCCCAACCTGCCCGACGACATTGACGTCGGCATTAACCTCGACAACTCCATTTTCATCCGTGCCTCCATGATTGAGGTCGGCAAGGCGCTGGGCTTCGCCATCGCGCTGGTGCTGATCGTCATCTACGTCTTTATCGGCACGCTGCGCGCAACCATCATTCCGGCGCTGACGATTCCCGTTTCGATTATCTCGGCGTTCATTGTTATGGCGGCGCTCGGCTTTTCGTTGAACACGCTGACGCTGCTCGGTTTTGTGCTGGCGATTGGGCTTGTCGTCGACGATGCGATTGTCGTCCTCGAGAACATCGCCCGGCGCATCGAAAAAGGCGAACCGACGCTGCTGGCTGCAACACTGGGCAGCCGCGAGATCGGCTTCGCGGTTATCGCGACCACGCTGGTGTTGATTGCCGTGATCCTGCCGGTGTCGTTTATGCCGGGCAACATCGGCCTGGTGTTTGGCGAATTCGGAATTTCGCTGGCGGCCGCCGTCGCGTTCTCGAGTCTCATCGCGCTGACGCTGGTGCCGATGCTGACGACGAAGCTGTATGCCGACAACCGTCTGCACCGCAGTCGCCTGACACACGCAGTGGACCGACTGTTTGTGAAGATCTCCACGGCGTACGGCAACTCGCTGCGCAACATGATCCGGCGGCCCGTGCTGGTGCTCGGCTCGGCGGCCGCGATTCTGGGCTTTGCGCTGTGGGTGGGTAATTCGCTGCAGCAGGAATACATGCCGCGTGAAGACCGCGGCATCGCGATGATGCGCATCACGGCACCGGAAGGTTCGAGTCTCGACTACACGCTCGAGTGTCTGAAACAGGCCGAGCAGATTGCGATGGAGGACGTGCGCAACGGCAACGCCGTGACCGCGCTCGGTCGCTCCGGCGGCTGGGGCAACAGCCAGGTCAATACGGCCCGTGTGTTTGTACCGCTGACCGAATGGTCGCAGCGATCGGATTCAGCATCCGACATTGTCTCGCGCTGGAACAGCGAGTTGCCAAACATCACGGCCTGTCGTTCGTTTGCGGTTGCCCCGGGCGCGTGGAGCCTCGGCCAGAGCAGCCGGCCACTCGCGCTGGTGCTCGGTGGCACCTCGTACGACGAATTGGCCGAGTGGCGAGACATCGTGCTGCGTGCAGCGGAAGACCTCGACTCCGTTCGCAACCTGAGCTCCGACTACGAAGAGCGCACGCCGAAAATCGATATCCAGATCGACCGTGACCGAGCGGCCGACCTGGGTGTCTCGCTGTCGAACGTCGGCCGCACACTGGAGTCGATCCTGGGTTCCCGTGTTGTCACGACGTACATCGATCGCGGCGAGGAATACCCGGTGTTGCTGCAGGGCCGCGACTCACAGCGTCGCTCCCCGGGTGATCTTGAGAATATCTACGTGCGCTCGGAGCGATCCGGTCAGCTCATCCCGCTGTCAAATCTCGTCAAGCTGGTCGAGGTGGCCGGACCGGACGAACTGAAGCGCTTTGACCGCCAGCGCGCAATCACGATCAGTGGCAGTCTGGCACCCGGTGCGACACTCGGCGACGCGCTTGAGGATCTCGAACGCATCATTCGCGACGAGTTACCGTCCGGCGTGACGATCAACTACGACGGCGAGTCGCGAGACTTCCGAAGCACCGGCAATTCGGTGTATGTCACGTTCCTGCTGGCGATGCTCGTGGCTTACCTCGTGCTGGCGGCGCAGTTTGAGAGTTTCCGCCATCCGCTCGTGATCATGACCACGGTGCCGCTGGCCGTCAGCGGCGCGATCTTTGGCCTCTACGTGTTCGGCGCGACGATCAATATCTACAGCCAGATCGGTGCCGTCATGCTGATTGGCCTGGCGGCGAAAAACGGCGTGTTGATTGTCGAATTTGCCAACCAGCTTCGAGACCGGGGCGTGGAATTCACCGACGCCCTGGTTGAGGCCGCCCAGACCCGCCTGCGACCGGTGTTGATGACCAGCATGTGCACCGCGTTCGGTGCGATTCCGCTGCTGCTCGCCACCGGCGCCGGCGCGCTGTCACGCCAGTCCATCGGCGCTGTGGTGTTTTTCGGCGTGACCTTCTCGGTGCTGCTGACACTGCTGGTCGTACCGGTTGCCTATGCGCTGATCGCACGCAACACCAAGTCGCCGGAGTACGTCTCGTCAATGATCGACAAGCTCATGGCGAGCCGCTCGGCCTGACGCGAATATGCCAAGACTGTCTCGGTCGTCGCAGTGTCTTGGGCTGGTTGTCCTGCTGTTGTCCGGCGCTGTCAGTGCTGACAGTGTGCAGCTCGGCCCGCGGCCGTTCTACCTCGTTGACCAGTTGCCCGATGGAGACCTTAAGCAAGGACTCAGCCAGTGCGCCGCTGATTCTCGTGTGTATCAGCCTTCGGATTTTTCGATAGGCCACCGCGGCGCGCCCCTGCAGTTTCCGGAGCACACGGTCGAGTCTTATCGCGCCGCGGCCCGCATGGGCGCCGGCATCCTCGAGTGCGATGTGACCTTCACCCGTGACAAGGTTCTGGTCTGTCGCCACTCCCAATGCGATCTACACACGACCACCAACATCCTCGAAACGCCGCTGGCGGCGAAATGCAGCGAACCTTTTTCACCCGCCGAGTTTGACGATGGTGTACGCACGCGTGATGCATCGGCTCGCTGCTGCACCAGCGATCTCACCGCCGATGAGTTTCTGTCGCTGGAGGGCAAGATGGATTACGCGAACCCCTCTGCGAACCGTATCGAGGACTACATCCGGGGCAGTGCCGCGTTCAGGACCGAGCTCTACGCCACCGGCGGCACGCTACTAACCCACGCAGACAGCATTGACCTCTTCCAATCACTTGGTCGGAAGATGACCCCGGAACTCAAACAGCCGCTCGTTGACATGCCCTTTGACGGAATGAGTCAAACAGACTACGCGATGGCGCTGGTCGCTGAATACGAAGACGCGGGCATCTCACCGGCCGACGTCCATTTACAGTCGTTTCACATTGACGACGTCCGAACATGGGTCGCGGAGCGGCCCGAGTTTGGCGAGCAGGCGATCCTGCTTGAAGGGCGTAACGTCACCGAGTTGCAATCTCGCCCACCCACACAGCGCGATTTTGAGGCTCTGAAGGCAGAAGGTATCCACTACCTCGGCCCGCCGATTCCGGTCATTCTGCGCGCGGGAACGAACGGCGAATTCAAAGCGTCGATCTATGCCGACCGCGCTCACCGAGCCGGGCTCAAGCTGATCGCGTGGACCACGGAGCGGTCCGGACGGATTCTGGATGAGGTCAAGACAGACAACGGCGCGTACTACTACGATTCGCTGGTCGATGTACTGGACGGTGACGGTGACATTCTCCGAGCCATCGATGCGCTGGCCACCAAAGCCAAGGTTGTCGGCGTTTTTTCTGACTGGCCGGCAACCACCACCTTTTACGCGAACTGCATCGAACATCTCAGCCATGCGCCCGTGAAAACCGGCCCAAGGTAGATGCCCGGATCGTCCGCACACAAGCCGTCGACCGATGGCTTCTTCTTTTGGATGTCTGTCGTACTGCTTGCCATGGTCGTCGCGGGATTTGTCCCTTCGTTCTATCTGCGCCCGCTGACGGAAAACGATGCCCTGCCCACTCACCTGGTGGTACACGGCGTTGTCCTGAGCGCATGGTTTATCTGGTTTGTACTGCAGACCGGCCTTGTTCGTCTCGGCTATCGATCGCTGCATCGGCGCATGGGCATCATCGGCGCGGCTATCGGTATCGCCTGTGTGTTCGCAGGTCCTCTGGCAACACTGACAGCGATTCGCTCGATGCTCGACAGCGGCCTCGACTGGGATACCGATATGAGTGCCGATCCGGCACGCGGTATCGAAGGCATTACGATGGCGCAGTTCGGCCCGGCGCTGGTGTTAGGCAATATCGCCAGCACGTTCGCCTTTGCCGGACTGCTGTTTTTCGCACTGAAACATCGGCAGCGCGCCGACATTCACCGGCGACTGATGCTGTTGGCATCCATCAGCTTTATCGGCCCTGCCATCTCGCGTATCGCCCGCTGGCCGGTCTTCGGCGGCGAAGACGGACCGTTTATCCCGGTTGCCTTTGCGTCCTTACTGATCGCAATGGCCTTGCACGACTGGCGCACGCTGGGACGCCTGCACGGAGCGACAGTGGCCGGCAGTGCGGCGCTGACCGGCCTGCTGGTTCTCAGTCTGATAGTCTCGGCCACACCGATCGGGCTCGCCGTAGCCAGACTGCTCGCCTGATCGTGACCGTCAATACGGAAACGGGAGGATGACTTGGAAGAGTGGCTGGGACCCGTGATCGTGGTTGTATTGGTCGTGGGTCTGGCAGAAGTCTATGGCGTCTACCGTGCCCACACCGATCCTGCCACACCCGACCGGAAAACCGATCCGACCCGCGACGAGGAGGCGATCGTGGCCGAGACCTTTCTCGCGACTGCTGACGAGACGATCTGCAGTGGTAAAGTCACGCTGAATGGGGCGCTGTGGCTGGCAGAACATCACGCAGCGACAGAATCACTGCAGCAGGGACAAAGGGTTCGCAGTGTCGAGCGGCGCGGATTGACACTGATCGTCGAACCGCTGCCCTGACTTCCGGGCTCGCGTGCCCGGCACGAGGACACAAATGACGGTAGCTATTGAAGGTGGATGTTTGTGCGGGGCGGTCCGCTACCGCGTCACCGGACGCCCGCTGGAATCGGTGTACTGCCACTGCCGCCAGTGTCAGCTCTCGGCCGGAGCACCCGTTATCGCCTGGCTGAACGTACCGCGAGCGAAATTCGAGTATCACGTCGGCGAAGCCTCGAGCTTCGCATCGTCCGGGCGCGCCGTGCGCGAATACTGCCGGCAGTGCGGCACGCAGCTCGTGTTTCGCAGTCTCGAACACACGGACACGATCGATATCAATGTGCACACGCTGGACGAGCCGGATCGCTACCCGGCGGAGTACCACATCTTTTTTGACGAGCGAGTGCCCTGGATGAACTACGAAGACGGCTTGCCGCGCTATGCCGGTGAAGCAACCGACGACTGAAGGAGACGGTCCCGTGACCACGATTTCACACCGCACAACCGACGAACTCGAAGCCGGACTGACGCATATACGGCAGTCGCCGCCGGATGAGGGCGTTGTGCGTCTGATCGTACGGCGCCCGAACGTCGACCAGCGCGAAGTCTGCGCGTCGGCGACGCTGGATCTGGCAGAGGGCCTGGTCGGCGACAACTGGTCGCGTCGCGGCAGCTCGAGGACATCGGACGGTGCGGCGCACCCGGACATGCAGCTCAATATCATGAACGCCCGGGTGGTCGAACTGGTCGCCGGCCCGATGGATCGCTGGCCACTGGCGGGTGACCAGATATACCTGGACATGGATCTCAGCCGGGACAATCTGCCGCCCGGGACGCGGCTGCAGCTCGGTAGCGCAATGATCGAAGTGACCGCGGAACCGCACGCCGGTTGCAAGAAATTCGTCGCCCGATTCGGCCGGGATGCGATGCTGTTCGTTAATTCGGGGCTCGGCAAAACGCTGTGTTTGCGCGGCATCAATGCCAAAGTCGTGCAACCCGGCGAGTTCCGCGTCGGTGACGTCGCCCGCCGAATCACGGCGGGTCAAACCGCCGCAAGCGCTTGAGATACACTGACGCCAGACTAACCCTTCGCTGGAGGCCCTGATGCCCGCACCGATCGTGTTCTTTGATATCGCCGGCCCGGACGATGAAGTGCTGCGCAGTTTTTACGCCTCGGTATTCGACTGGAAGCTGGATGACAGCGGGCAATTCTCGGTGTCGGTCATGAACCCGATCGACGCCGCGATTCGCAAGGACCCGGCCGAAAAGCGATTTTACCTGGGTGTTCCTGACATCAATGCCTGCATGGCGAATATCGAGGAAGCCGGCGGCTCAGTGGACGTGCCGCGCTTCGAGGTGCCGGGCGTGGTCATTCTCGGCCTGTTCCGCGATCCGGCGGGCAACCCGATGGGCCTCGTCGAAATGGACGGCAACCGACCGAAAGTGCCCTAGTCGTCTGCAGACGTCCCGTTGCCTGCAGACCTTCCCGACGTCGACAACGGTCGGACGTTTGCATTCGCGCAGTCAATCGGTGAAATAATTCTTCTGCTGACTCGGGCATTCCGAAAGAGCACAAGACGGGGAGAACACTGATGAAATGGTTCATTCGAATCGGTACGCATCTCGCGGCCGTCGCCGTGGGATTTGCACTTGGCATCTACGCACTGCCGATCCTGATCGCACCACCCAGCCCGGAAGCCCAGGAGGTACAGGCAGTAGCAGCCGTGTCCGAGTTTACCGCGAGCTTCCGGCGGGAACTGGCAGACAGCGACGCGCTGCACTGGGGTGAAGGTGAGGTTTACATCGGACCGGACAGCATCGCGTTGGAAGGTCATCTGTCACCTGGGCCGGATTACCGTCTGTATCTGTCACCGCAGTTTGTGGAAACCGAGGCCGACTTCGAGGCGCTTAAATCGCAGATGGTCGAAGTGGGACCGGTGCGCACCTTTGACAACTTTACGGTATCGGTGCCGTCTGGTATCGACACAACCGCCTACAGCGCAGTCATCATCTGGTGCGAGACCTTCGGCGAGTTCATTACCGCCGCACGCTACCAGTAAGCACAGGATCCAGTGATTCTCGTTGGGGTAGCAGACCATGCGCTGATCGACGCCGCGGGTCTGTAGCTTACGAAACAGCTCGGAGCCCTGCCCGACAGTCACTCGCAGATCATTCCGGCCGTGGACGAACAGGCGGGGTGTCTTGAAGTTTCCGGCGAAGTAGCTCAGCGACAATAGGGCTTTTCACACAAATCTCGTTCGGAACACATCGCCGACGCAAAGACGGCAGATCAGTCAAGTGGCTGTAGATTCAGCTCTTTCCCGCTTTTGATAATGTTGAAAAGCCGCTCTCTGTGGACGATTGCAAGAATCCGGTTAAACCGTACAGAGTGCCGCTGATCGCAAGTGGGTGAGAAAAGCGACGAGACCGAACAACAGCCAAACTGCGGCCCAGCCCGTGAAGCCTGCACGCCCACCCGCCGACGAGACTGGCCAGGCTCTGAAAAGCCTGAAAAGCA
>JBCCNM010000035.1:0-25109 GCA_039025835.1 Pseudomonadota bacterium
CAGGACATTGAGGAGCGCTACGAGATGTGCAGGTTGGATCCTGAGCGCCAGGTGCTGTCGCCGGGCGAGACCTTCCATGCGGCTGAGACGGTAAGCGCACAGCTCGATGCGTGCGCACGCATTCGCTACTCGACGAATGCGCTCGACGGCAAGGCCATGAACCTGTCGACGCGCATGGCTCCGGCGCTGCGCATCGAGTCGCGTTACGAGGACGCCGCAGCTGCCCTGATGACCTTTCTCGGGGCCACCGATCTACGCGTGCTGTTCACCTCCGATTCGGCCGGCCGGCGCGAGCAGTTGTTTGAACTGCTGAGCGGCCGTCACCTCGATCTTGAGCGCATCGACAGCTGGCAGGATTTTCTCAGCAGCGCCCACCGTATCGGCGTCGCCATCGCCCCGCTGGAACACGGTGTACTGATGCCGGAAACCGGTCTCGCCGTCATCAGTGAGCAGCAGCTTTACGGTGAGCGCGTTAAACAGCGCAAGCGCCGCCGCGATCGGGATCCGGAAGCGATCATCCGCCAGCTCGACGATCTCGCCGTTGGCGCACCCGTTATTCACGCGGAATACGGCGTTGGCCGTTATCTGGGCCTGGTAACACTGGATGCCGGTGGTGTCACCGCCGAATTCCTGCACCTTGAGTACGCGGATGGCGACAAGCTGTATGTGCCGGTTCACGCCCTCGAATTGATCTCGCGCTATACCGGTGCTGCACCGGAAAATGCACCGCTGCATCGGCTCGGCAGCGATCAGTGGGCCAAGGCGAAGAAACGCGCAATCGAGAAAATTCGCGACGTCGCTGCTGAATTGCTCGACGTCTACGCTCGACGAGCTGCCCGGCCCGGCCACCGTTTCCGCTGGCCGGAAGCGGACTACCGCGCGTTCGAGGATGCCTTTCCGTTTGAACCGACCGAAGACCAGGCGCGCACGATCACCGAGGTGCTGGCCGATCTCGCGGCCGACAGTCCTATGGACCGAGTGGTTTGCGGCGACGTGGGCTTCGGCAAGACCGAGGTCGCGCTGCGCGCCACATTCGCCGCGGTGCTCGACGGCAAGCAGGTCGCAGTGCTGGTGCCCACCACCTTGCTGGCACAGCAGCACGGCCAGAACTTCGCCGATCGCTTCGCCGAATGGCCGATTCGTACCGAGGTCGTGTCACGATTTCAGTCAGCCAAACAGATCAAATCGATCGTCGACGACATGAAAGGCGGTCGAGTCGATGTGGTCATCGGCACGCATCGGCTGCTGCAGCACACGAAAGACTTCAAGGATGTCGGCCTCGTGATCATCGACGAAGAGCATCGCTTCGGCGTACGGCACAAGGAGGCAATCCGCGCACTGCGCAGCGAGGTCGATGTGCTGACGCTGACCGCAACGCCGATTCCGAGAACGTTGAACATGGCCCTGGGTGGCATTCGCGAGATGTCGCTGATCACAACACCACCGTCCGAGCGCTTGTCGGTCAAGACCTTCGTCGGACAGTGGAATGACGTCATGATCCGCGAGGCCTGTCTGCGCGAAATCAAGCGCGGCGGCCAGGTGTATTTCATCCACAACCGCGTCGACGACATCCAGACGATCGAGCAAAAGCTCGCCAAGCTGGTGCCCGAGGCATCAATCCGCATCGGTCACGGCCAGATGCCCGAGCGCGAGCTGGAGCAGGTAATGCTCGACTTCTCGCATCGGCGCTTCAACCTGCTGCTGTGCACTACGATCGTGGAAAGCGGGATCGATGTGCCAACGGCGAACACGATCATCATCAACCGCGCCGACCGCTTCGGACTCGCGCAGCTGCACCAGCTGCGCGGCCGCGTTGGCCGGTCGCACCACCGGGCCTACGCCTACCTGATCGCACCGCCGAAGAAAGCCATGACGGCCGACGCTATCAAGCGGCTGGAAGCTATCGACTCTCTGGAAGACCTGGGTTCCGGATTCACACTGGCCACTCACGACCTGGAGATTCGCGGCGCTGGCGAATTACTCGGAGACGAGCAAAGCGGCCAGATGCATGAAATCGGCTTTTCGCTGTACACCGACCTGCTGGCGCGTGCGGTCGATTCACTGAAAGCCGGGCGTGATCCTGATCTCGAAGCGCCGCTAGACGCCGGCGTGGACATCAACCTGCACGTGCCGGCGTTGTTGCCGGACGACTACGTACCGGACGTGCACCTGCGCCTGATCCTGTACAAGCGCATCGCGTCCTGCGAGACCGCTGAACAGTTGCGCGAGCTGCAGGTCGAACTGATCGATCGTTTCGGCTTGCTGCCGGACGCGACGAAAAACCTGGTGCGTATCGCCGCGCTGAAGCGCAAGGCGGCGTCCCTCGGAGTCGAGAAAATCGACGCCGCCGACGAAGGGGGCTACATGAACTTCAGCCAGCGTGCCACAATCGACCCCGTCGCCCTGGTCCGGCTGGTGCAGGGTGACAGTCGCCGCTATCGGCTGCAGGGCGCGCATCGCCTGAGCTTTCGCGAGAATTTATCGGACCTCGACCGACGTTTTGAGGTCATTGGCCAACTACTGGACACGCTGACGCCCGATGAAACTGCCTGAATCAACAGCAAAACTGATCTCCCTGCTCGGCCTGACTGCCTGCGCTGCGGCAAGCGCACAGGAGCCCGAAGAAGAACTTCGCGCGTACACGGTCGAAGTCATCGTCTTCAGCTATGAGGAATCCGTGTCGGTCGGTACGGAACAGTTTCTTCCCGACGAGCCGGAGCCGCTCAGCCTGGTACCGGAATTTCTGCTCAACCCGGTGGTGCCCGTTACCCCGATGGAAACTCCACAGCCGTCGGTGAACGATGTGTCTCCCGACGACGCCACCGTGGGGGTCGTCGACAAGGAATTTCTGCTGTCGCCGGCTGAATGGCTGGAACTCTCCGACTTGCGTTCGTCGCTGGCAAGACGCAGCACCTATCGGCCTTTGCTGCACGCCGCGTGGACGCAGGATGCCTTGCCCAAAGACAATGCGCTGGTCATCGATCTGGACAAGCTGACCGAAGCGCCGGAAAGCCTGTCCGGCCAGTTCACGCTGTACCTGAGTCGCTTCCTGCATCTCGTCGTCGATCTTGAATACGAGCGTGGCGCCGGACAGGATCTGCCGGTGGAAGTCGAGTGGCCCGGACGGGCGGCCGAGCCGCTGGTGTATCGCATCGACGAAGACCGCATATTCCGCAGCGGCGAGACACGCTACTACGATCATCCCCGTTTCGGCGTGCTCGCCCGGGTGACGCGTGTCGAACTGCCCGAGGAAGAGGACGAAGCGCTAGCCGAGCAGCTCGTCAACTAAGCTATCGACCTCGCGCTCGTCATCGGCGGGCTCGACCACCACGACCTGCGACGCGACGGTCACAAAGCGACCGACGGTCGAACGTGGGTGATGCAGTTTCAGATCGACCACACTCGCCGCAATACCGTCGGCAAACGCCTCGACTGCCGCGGCGTCCGGCGCATGCGACAGCACAACGAACGCGTCGTCGCCCGCGCGGGCAACAAGGTCACTGGCGCGTCGCAAACAGCGACGGATCGCCTGGCCTACCCGTTTCAGGCAGGTGTTGGCCGACTTATCCCCGAAGGTCGCTGAATACTCGGGAAAGGCCTGCACCCGAAACACCAGTAACCCCAGCCGAGTTCGCTCGCGCTTGGCAACCGCCCAGTCGTGCTGCAACACTTCACGAAACACCTGCTCGGTCAGCAGACCCGTGACCGGATCTTCCCGACCTTCCGCCGGTGGCCGCTGGCGTACGCGCAGCCCGTGCACGTTGTCGCGATGCAGCACAACCGCGCAGTAGCCGTCATGTCCGGCCAGCAGCTTGAGCTCCAGCAGCCACGACTGTCCGCTTACCTGAACCGGCAGTCGGGCCTCGTTTCGGGAACGCAAGGCTTCCGAGACAGAGACCGCGGCGCCGCGTTCCAGCAGCGCATCCAGCACGACCTCAAAATCGCGGTCAGCGTCTTTCAGGAGCCTCGAGAACGCCGGATTGGCGTAGGTAATCGGCCAGCCGGCCTGGTCGATCCGGATAACAGCGATCGGTTCACCGGCCAGGTCCAGCACTGCGGACAGCATTGCAGGCTTGGTCATGCGTCGAGCTCCAGGGCCGGCCGTTCCAGGAAGGCATCGAGTCGTGCACGCGCCGTTTGCCAGCCATCACCGGCGTGCAGGGACTCCCAGAGGTCATCGCCGGTGCCGTGCAGACGCGCGAGTCGCACCAGCGACACCGGCTGACTGTATCCCGACAGCGACTCCACGGCAGATTCGGCGGCATCGCGATCGTTACAGACGAGCAGCATGTCGCAGCCGGCATCCAGCGCCTGCCTGGCGCGTCGCGCCATGCTGCCGTAGGCACGCGTCGCTTGCATACTCAGGTCGTCACTGAAAATTGCACCGTTGAATTGAAGACGCCCGCGCAGCTCCTGTGTCAGCCAGGCGCTGGAAAAGGTCGCCGGCAGGCGATCCACTTCCTGGTAAACGATGTGTGCCGTCATTACGCCAGCGAGAACGCCATTCGACACGAGGCGCTCGTAGGGCCGAATGTCATCCAGCAGGTCGGCGTAGGGGCGACGGTCGGTCGGCAGGCTTTCGTGCGAATCGGCAACCACGGCACCGTGACCCGGAAAGTGCTTGCCCACCGCTGACATGCCCGCAGCCCGAAGGCCGTTGCTGAAACTCATTGCCAGTTCGGCCACGACTTCGGGTGAGCGGTGAAACGCACGGTCGCCGATGATGTCACTGACGCCCCAGTCGAGGTCCAGGCACGGCGCAAAGCACAGGTCGATGCCGCAGGCGCGCAGCTCGGCGCCGATCAGCCAGCCGCAGTCCTTGGCCAGCGCATTCGCCTCGGCGGCATCACCTCGGTGCAGGCGGCCGAGGCTGCGCATTGGCGGTATCGGGCTGAATTCGTCGCGAAAGCGCTGCACGCGGCCGCCTTCGTGATCGACCGCCACCAGCAGCGACGGGTTGCGCAGCGCACGGATGTCAGTAACCAGGTCGACGAGCTGGGCGAGATTGCCAAAATTTCGCGTGAACAGGATGACGCCACCCACGGCCGGCTGCCGCAGCAGATCCCGGTCCGCCGGAGTCAGCGCAGTGCCTTCGATGTCGAGCATGACGGGACCCAGCGCCATCGCTACCCTCTGTTCTTGCGTCATTGGTGTCAGATGGGCCCGAACGTCGCCGAAACCCACCGCTTTAATGCGCCGCTAATGCTAACCGGCTTTGCAGGTTATGGCTATAAAATGCTGTTTTATTTACTAAATATTGCGATGGACTCGACATGAGCCGTGTGCGGAAACATATCGAGTATGCCGGCAGCGACTAAGCGGTAACCCTTATCGTTAACGAGTATGCCGGCGTCACGCGCCAGTGTTCCCGGGTGGCAGGAGACATAGACAATGCGTTTCGGACCGAGCACCTCGATGCGCTCGACCACCTCGCGGGCGCCAGAGCGCGCCGGATCGAGCAGCAGGCGATCGCAGCCGGCTTTTAGCCAGGGCTCACTGCCGTCAATCTGACTGAGGTCGACACAGGCAAACTCGACATTGTCGAGACCGTTGCGCTCGGCGTTGGCCCGCGCTCTTGCCACCAGGCTGGCCTCCCCTTCAATACCCAGCACCGACGTGGCACGACGGGCCAGCGGCAACGAGAAGTTACCGATGCCGCAAAACAGGTCGAGAATGCGATCACCGTCAGCCGGCTGCAGCCAGTCGACCGCCGAGCTGACCATCCGGCGATTGATGTCCGCATTGATCTGCACGAAGTCGATCGGCTCGAAGACCACCTCGATATTGAAGTCCGGCAGCGCGTAGATCAGTGGGCCGCGGTCGCCGTCCAGCTCCTCCACCGAGTCCAGGCCGCCGGTCTGCAGGAACACGCGTACGGAATGCTCGTCAGCAAAGCGGCGAAAGTGGTCCAGGTCTTCATCGGACGGCGCATCCAGCACACGGAACACCAGCGCTGTGCCGTTGTCCGCCACCGCGACCTCAATCTGTGGCAGGCGGGCACGGATGGACAGTGCCGCGACCAGTTCGCTGAGTGGGTCGATCAGCGCCGGTACCGGGTCAGCAAGCACTTCACAGGTGTGCATGTCGGTGATAAACGGCGCATGTCGTTCGCGAAAACCAACCAGGACTCGCCCTTTGCCGGGCACGTCCTTGACGGCGAGTCGTGCGCGACGACGATAGTGCCATTCCGGTCCGGTCATCGGCTCCAGCCAGGCCTCCGGTTCAACCTGGCCGATGCGCGACAGATTGTCTTTCAGCGCCTGGAATTTGATGGCGCGCTGGCTGTCGGGCGTGATGTGCTGCAGTGCACATCCGCCACAGCGTCCAAATACGTCGCAGTTCGGATCGACCCGCTGCTCGGACGCTTCGAGGACATCCAGCAGCTCAGCCTCGTCAAAATTGCGTCGTACCTTGCGCCGCTGGAAGCGCACCCGTTCACCGGTCAGTGCGCCGGCTACGAACACCTTCTTGCCGTCGCCATCGACGATGCCTCGACCGTCGTGGGTCGCGGCACCGATAACACCCTCCTCGGGCCCTTTGCGTTTTCGGCGACCCACAGCCTAAGCCCAGGCGTCGAGAAACTCGTTCAAGTGCGAGACATTCATATCCGACAGCGTCCGGCGAACAAGGTCGAATTCACGCTCCAGTCCCGCATCGTCGAGATTGCCGCGCATATGCTCAAAACGCAGGTACACGAGCCAGGTGTTCAGGACGTCGGTTTCGCAATAGTCGCGAATCTCACCGATTTCGCCCTCGCGGAATTTATCCCAGACCTTGGCACCGCTCATGCCGAGCTTGCCCGGGAAGCCGAGCAGCATGGCCATCTCATCGAGCTTGGCGCGTGCCCGCGGCTGAAAGCCGGACAACACATCCATCAGGTCGACGTGTCGCCAGTGGAATCGCGACAGGTAGTTATTCCATTTGAAGTCGCGATCGGACTCACCGGTTTCCCAGTAGCGCGGCGCCTGGATGCCGTGACGCATCGCGCGGTAGTGCAACACCGGCAAGTCAAAGCCGCCGCCGTTCCATGAGATCAGATCCGGGCTGTAGCGATCAATGCCGTCGAAGAAGCGCTGCACGATCTCGGCCTCGTCAGCCCCCTCGTCGCCGAGCGACCAGACCTTGAAGCTGTCGCCGCTGCGCAGGGCGACAGAAATCGCCACGACTCGATGCTGGTGCAGGGGCAGGAAGTCGGTGCCGCTGGCCTGCATGCGCTTGAAGGTCATCGCCGTAACGACATCATCGTCGTCCAGGTCGCCGAGTTCGAGGTAACGTCGACCGAAATCGACGTCCGGGACCGTTTCAATATCGAACGAAAAACAGTGCATGCTTCAAGCCTTCTCCACAACGGCGAATGCGATTATCAGGCCAGCGTCATCGGTCAGGCTGACATGGCCCTCACCAATACCCAGGCGTTCGCAGACCCGGCGGCCGCGTTCCGACCAGATTATCAATGGGCGGCCCCACTCGTTATTGGTGATGCCGACATCGCGAATCCAGACGCCGTGCGCGAAACCGGTGCCCATCGCCTTGACCGCTGCTTCCTTGCCGGCGAAGCGCATGGCGAGGAAGCGTACCGGCCATTTGCTTTTTGCGAACAGGCGCTGCTCCTCGGGCATCAGCAACCGACGCACAAAGTGATCGCCGAAGCGTTCGTAGGTCGCCTGGATTCGCGACAGTTCGACGACATCGGTACCGACGCCGAAAATCACCCGCCGATCGCCTCGCGGGTCTCGGTCATGATGCGTTTCATCTCAGCAACGGCCACCGCGAGTCCGTCCATCACAGCACGTGCGACGATCGCGTGCCCGATATTCAGTTCGACGATCTCCGCGATGCGCGCGATGGGCTGAACGTTGTCGTAATGCAGGCCGTGTCCCGCATTGACGACCAGTCCGAGGCTGGCCGCGTACGTCGATGCATCTGCGATGCGCTGGAGCTCTGCCTGCTGCGCGTCACCGTGTGTATCGGCATAGGCACCGGTGTGCAGTTCCACAACCGGCGCACCGGCGGCGACCGCGGCATCCAGTTGCGACCGGTCCGGGTCGATAAACAGCGACGCGCGAATACCGGCGTCGGCGAGTTGCGCGCAGGCGTCGGCCACCCGGGCCTGCTGCGACAGCACATCGAGCCCGCCCTCTGTCGTGAGCTCCTCGCGCTTTTCCGGCACGAGGCAGACATCACTCGGTCGCAGTTCGCAGGCGATGCCGAGCATTTCGTCGGTAACCGCCATCTCGAGATTCATGTGCGTCGTCATGACGCCGACGATCGCCTGCAGATCCGCGTCCTGGATATGCCGGCGGTCTTCACGCAAGTGTACGGTGATGCTGTCGGCGCCGGCCTGTTCCGCAATCGCCACGGCATGGGCCGGGCTTGGGTAATCGGTGCCACGCGCCTGGCGCAGAGTGGCAACATGATCGATATTCACGCCCAGGGCGAGCGCGGCATTGGCTGGCATCGTGGGATTACTCGTTTGGCGGGGCGCCAAGTCTACCGCGATGCAGGTCTTTGAGCACCTTGCGCGTCTTCAGCTCACGCCCGTCCAGGTGGTGGTGAATGACCTGCCTCAAGAGCCTTCCGGCCTCCCGCAGGACCTCGTCGTCATCGAAACGCTCCTCGCCGATCGCGAGCAACTCGGCACCCCGAAATACACCGCCACCTGTCTCGCGGTGCACGGGGACCGCGCCCTGCGCCGGACGAAATTCATAGTGTCGCTGCGGATCAATCGCCGCATCGCTGACGGCGTCTGTCTGCAGATTCAGCGCGTAGCCGAGCAGACGCAGCAGTTCGAGCTCGAAGTGACGCAGGCAGGCCGCGACATCGTGTCCCCGGGCCATCGCCGCCAATGTCTGCTCGTAGGCCGCAAACACCTCCGGCTGCGGGTCGTGCCGGTGCAGCAGGTTCAGCAGGAGCTCATTGACGTAGTACCCGGCCATCAGCGTGTCACCCACCAGCGTTTGCAAGCGACCGTCAATCTCGGCGCCGGTCAGAGTGCCGAGATCGGAACGCAGTGACCATGAAAGCTTTAGCGGCTGGAATGGACGCAGCAAGCCGGCGAGCCGGGATTTGGCGGAGCGGCTGCCGCGCGCCACCAGCGACAGTTTGCCGTGATCGACGGACAACACGTCGAGTATCTGGCTTGAGTCGCGAAACGGTCGCTGATGCAGCAGATAGGCCGACTGCTGGTGAACGCGCTGGCTCACCGTGTCAGGGCGCCTCGTAGCCGAGGCGCAGCAGGTCCTGCTCGTTGTCTGCCCAGTTGTCCTTGACCTTGACCCAAAGCTCGAGGTGGACGCGACCGCCGAGTTGTTCGCGCAATTCGTGGCGTGCGGCTATGCCAACCTGTTTTAGTACGTGACCGCCCTTGCCGACGACCATGCCTTTCTGACTGTCGCGTTCGACCCAGATCACGGCGTACACTTCGGTGCCCTCCTCGGTCGCCTGCAGACGTTCGATCTGCACAGTCAGTCCGTACGGCAGCTCCTGTTGCAGCGACTGTGTCAGCTTCTCGCGAACAATTTCGGCCGCGTGAAACTCGACGCTGCGATCGGTGTGCATGTCCTCAGGAAAAAACGGCGGTGACTCCGGCAGGTAGTCCGGCAGCAGTTTCATCAGGGCATCGAGATTGGTGCCCCGCCGCGCTGAGGTCGGCACAATCTCTGCGAAACGGTAGCGCTCGCTCATCGTCGTCAGGATGTCGAACAGACGTGGTTTTGGATGCACGAGGTCGACCTTGTTCAGCAGCAGAATACACGGCGCCTGGCTGGCCCTGACGCGGGTCAACACGTCCTCGTCTTCGTCGGTCCAGCGTTCCGCCTCACAGACAAACAGGATGACGTCCGCGTCCTCGAGCGCGTTGGCCGCGGTACGATTCATCAGGCGATTCATTGCCTTGCCGGCCTTGCGATGAATACCCGGTGTATCGACAAAAATAATCTGCGCGGCGTCGGTGTTGTGCACCGCGAGAATCCGGTGTCGGGTGGTCTGCGGCTTGTTGGTGACAATGGACACCTTGCGCCCCATGACCGCATTGATCAGCGTCGACTTACCGACGTTGGGACGACCGACCACGGCGACGTAACCACAGCGAAAATTGTCGGCAATCTGCATTAGCTTATGAGCTTTTCGAGCATGCGTTCCGCCGCCTGCTGCTCGGCGTTGCGTCGACTGGTGCCCGTGCCCTCCTCGGCCACGTCATCCACCCGGCAGCTAACCGAGAAACGCTGGTTGTGGGCCTTGCCGCTTGTCTCCACGAGCTCGTACTCGGGCAAACCGCGACCGCGACTCTGCAGCCACTCCTGCAGACGGGTTTTCGGGTCCTTGAGATCGGACAGCGCGGGGAACTCGACGAGTCGGTCGCCATAGGCGGCATGAATCACATCACGAGCACGTTCAAATCCGGCATCGAGGTAGACGGCACCAAAAATAGCTTCCAGCGCATCGGCCAGAATGGACTGCCTTCGGTGACCGCCGGATTTCTGCTCGCCGCTGCCGAGCGCTATGTGCTCACCGACACCGAGCTCCCTGGCCAGCTCGGACAGCGACGCGTCACGCACAAGATGTGCGCGCAGCCGACTCAGGTCACCTTCATCGGCATCCGGAAAGGCGTGAAACAACACATCGGATACGACGACGTCGAGCACCGCGTCACCGAGGTACTCCAGTCGTTCGTTGCTGCGTCCAGGGGCGCTGCGGTGGGTCAATGCCCGGTCGAACAGCGCAGGATCGCTGAACTGATAGCCGAGCCGTTCCGACAGCCATAACTGCGCGGTGGTCACGGGCGTCAGCGGCGGATCAGGACCGTCTTGTCGAACGTGATAACAAAGCCGAGGTTGCCGATGAAGCCGGTCTCGTGTTTGTAGTCGACAGAGACTTCGAAGCCATTGCCGACCGCCGTGACCTTGACGTCGTTCGCGCGGATGTTGCTGACGCTCTCGATATCAAACCGTCGTGCGATGGAGCTGCGTATGGCCGTGCGCGTCGGCGCGTTGCCGTCGAACTCCCGCTGCACGCCGTTCACGACGCCCTGCACCTTGAAGTAATTCAGGTAGAGCGGTGTCAGTTTCAGGCCGGCATACACGAACAGACCGAGGAAGCTCACAAGAATGATCATGCCGAGCGTGGTCATACCGCGCTGGCGGACCGGTGAGCGTCGGAACCGTATGCCGTTGGTTGCAGAAGTACGCATCAGATAACTCCGTAACTATCTGAAAATGCTAAGCCCTGATTATCCAGCAAGTCCAGGATCGAGGCCACATTATTCGATTTTCATGCCGATTCGGTCCCAGCGCCATGAACGGAATCCGTCGACGTGCAGCCAGATGCGCGACGCCTCGCCCACCAGGTGGGTCTCCGGAATGAACCCGACGTCATTGAGAAAGCGGCTGTCCTTGCTGCGATCACGATTATCACCCATGACGAAGAAGTGTCCCTCGGGCACCACGTAGCTGCCCTCGCCATCACGATTCTGCGGAGAGTGTATGTAGATGCTGTGTTCTCTGTCGCCGAGTCTCTCGACAAAACGCGGTGTTGCCGCTGAGTAGTCCGACGCCCGTTGCAGCTCGACCTGCTCACCGTTGACTGTCAGTCGATGGTCGCGGTACTCGACGGTATCGCCCGGCAGACCGACAATTCGTTTGATGTAGTTGATGTTGGGGCTCGCCGGTAGTCGAAACACGACAACATCACCGCGTTCCGGCTCGCCGGTTGCGACGACCTTCGTCTCGAGCACCGGCAGGCGCAGTCCGTAGGAGTACTTCTTGACGAAGATGAAGTCGCCCTGCAGCAGCGTAGGCATCATCGAACCGGACGGAATTCGGAACGGCTCAAACACAAATGACCTCAGCACGAGCACGAGCAACAGCACCGGGAAAAACGACCGCGAATACTCAACCAGCGTTGCCAGCCCACCGCCGCGCGCATCTTCAGGCAGCTTCCAGACAAAGCGGTTAAGCAGCACGACGATGCCTGAAAGGAGCGTCAGTATCGTCAATATCAGTGCCAGGTTAAAACTCACGGATCATTTCCTTGTTTAGTCATCGACCCGCAGCACGGCGAGGAACGCCTCCTGCGGTATCTCCACGGACCCTACCTGCTTCATGCGTCGCTTGCCGGCTTTTTGCTTTTCCAGCAGTTTGCGCTTACGCGTGATATCGCCACCGTAGCACTTCGCTGTGACGTTCTTGCGCAGCGCCTTGACGGTACTGCGCGCGATAATTTGACTTCCCACAGCCCCCTGAATGGCGACATCGAACATCTGCCGCGGAATCAGGTCTTTCATTTTCTCGACCAGCTCGCGGCCGCGAGTCTGTACCTTGCTGCGGTGCACGATCAGCGACAGAGCGTCGACGCGTTCCTTGTTGATCAACACATCGAGGCGCACGAGATCGGCAGGCTCGAAGCGCTCGAACTCATAGTCAAACGACGCGAAGCCGCGGCTGACCGATTTCAGTCGGTCAAAGAAATCCAGCACGACTTCGGCGAGCGGTATCTCGTACTCCAGCGACACCTGGGCGCCGAGGTAGCGAATCTGTTTTTGCACGCCGCGTTTTTCAATGCACAGCTTGATCACCGAGCCCACATGCTGCTCCGGCACCAGGATGTTTGCACTGATGATCGGCTCACGCAGTTCGTTGATCTCGTTCGACGGCGGCAGCTTGGACGGATTGTCGACCATCAGCGTCTCGCCTTTGGTGTCGACGATCTCGAAGATGACGGTCGGTGCCGTGGTGATCAGTTCGAGGTTGTACTCACGTTCCAGGCGCTCCTGCACAATCTCCATGTGCAGCATGCCGAGAAAGCCACAGCGAAAGCCGAATCCCAGCGCCGCCGACGTCTCGGGCTCGAAATGCAGCGCCGCATCGTTGAGCCTGAGCTTTTGCAGCGCTTCGCGAAGACCCTCGTAGTCGTCCGAGCTGATCGGGAACAGGCCCGCGAACACGCGCGGCTGTACGGTGCGGAAGCCGGGCAGCGGTTGCTCCGCCGGTGTTTTGACCAGCGTCAGCGTGTCACCAACAGGTGCTCCGTAGATATCCTTGATAGCAGCAATCAGGTAACCCACATCACCGGTCTGCAAGTCCGTCGCGTCTTCCATCTTCGGCGTGAAGCGGCCGATGCGGTCGGCGTTGTAGGTCGAGCCGGTCGACATCACCTTGAACTTGTCGCCCTTCGAGAGCTTGCCGTTGACGATCTTCACCAGCGACACGACACCCACGTAGTTGTCGAACCAGGAATCGATAATCAGCGCCTGCAGAGGACCGTCCGCATCGCCGCTCGGTGCGGGAATCGTAGTCACTATTGCTTCCAGCAGGTCGGGCACGCCAACGCCGGTCTTGGCACTGACCTGCACTGCATCGGAGGCGTCGATGCCAATAATGTCCTCGATCTCGGCCTGAACACGCTCCGGATCGGCCGCCGGCAGGTCGATCTTGTTCAGCACGGGCAGCACTTCCAGCCCCTGGTCGATCGCTGTTGTACAGTTCGCCACACTCTGTGCCTCGACACCCTGCGCCGCATCGACCACCAGCAGCGCCCCTTCACAAGCCGCCAGCGACCGGGACACTTCATAGGAGAAATCGACGTGCCCGGGCGTGTCGATGAAATTCAGCTGGTAGGATTCCCCGTCTTTCGCCTCATAGTGCAGCGTGACGCTTTGCGCCTTGATCGTGATGCCACGTTCGCGCTCCAGGTCCATCGAGTCGAGCACCTGCTCTGCCATCTCGCGATCGGACAAGCCGCCACAATACTGGATAAAGCGGTCAGCCAGCGTGGATTTGCCGTGATCGATATGCGCGATGATCGAAAAATTGCGGGTGTTCTTCATGAACGGGGGACTGCCTTGTCGCCAGCGAGCGGCGCAGTATACAGCCAAAGCTCGCGGTAATTAATGCTTCAGAGCTCAGTCCCGGCTGTCGCGGGAGCGCAACAACGACAGGATTTTGTCACGATCGAGATGGTACTCGCACACGGTCTCACCCGCGTACTCCACAACCGGGATCCGCACGTTGTAGGCCTCCCTCCAGTCGTCCCGGGTATCGATGTCGCGAACGTCGACGTCCAGCTGGCCGTGCACCAGCGGCAGCAGCGCTTCCAGCAGTTCGTCGCACAGGTGACAGCCCTGCCGACTGTAGACCACGAGGCTCATTCTCTCGCCGCCACGCCACACCCGGCAATCACCGGCGTCGCCATCAACGCTGCATCGACAGAGCGATCTGCTCGACAGCGGCCGGGGGGACTTCGCCCACCGCGGTAATCCGGTAGTCGCCTTTCAGGGTGCTGAACGAATGGGTGTTGCCGACCCGGCCACGGCTGGTGCCGGTCTTGCCCTTGCCGCTCTTGATGAATACGGAGACGCGGCTGAGTCCGTCGGTGTAGACGATGTGCGTGACGGCGGACGCGTCCTTATCGAGTTTCTCAACCTGCCCGGACTCCATGCGATAGCCGGCCGGCAAAGCGGCGCTGTGCCAGGTGGATTTGACCTCCCGCAGCGTGGGCTCGGCGACCGGGTACCAGCGGAAATCATCCAGCGGGTATCGGGATTGCAGATCGTTCTCCGCGAGATCGGCGCCGAGTTCGATATCTGCGAAACGAATGCGTTCGACGAGTGTACCCTCATGATCGGAACGCTCGGACTTCAACGGAAAGCCGGTTTCTGCATCCAGCCACAGGCGCCGGGAAAAACGCAGACCGTCCTTCGGCGCTATCGCGATCACAACACTTTGCCGCCCGGCAACGCGGGCTTCGCCGACCACGTCAAAACGGTAAGCCTCTAACAGGCTGTCGATATTGTCCGGCAGTCGGGAAAACAGTGTGCCCTGCCCGTCCCAGGCCTCGACCAGCACCGCTTGTTTGTCGGGCAGCACACAGTGCACCTGCTTGCCGTTGCGGATGATTTCGAAGCCGTCGCCCTCCTGGCGCACCAGCCGTTCGCGAATCACACCGTCACGCACGGTGTGGTAGACCTTGAAAGTGTCAGAGCGTGAAGGCTGTTCGCGGATCACCAGTCCCCGATAACTCGCGTTTTCGAGCGACTCGCTCATGCGCTGCAGCCAATCCGTCGACGGATCGGCACGGACATCAGAGGCTATCAGGCCGCAGACTAGCAGTGCGGCCAGACAGGTACGCAGCATCATTCGTCGTCGGTTGTGACGATCGCAGCGTCGTCGTCTTCGTTAACGTCGTCAGTCGACTCGTCCGAAGGCACCGTGAGTGCTTCCTGGCGGAGTTCGAGGCTGATCAGGCGGGCACTGAAGTCGCCAGCCGTGCGACCGTGCACCTGCACCGCTTCCTGCACTTCCGGATCGGGGGTCGTGTAGGCGGCCGTAATGTCAGCGGGCGTTGCAGACGGTGCCCATTGACTAACGCCGACGAGACCGGCCAGTGCGACACTCGCAGCGATGGCTACACCGGCCACCGGCCGGCTCAGGCGCCGGCGGGGGGGCTGGTCTTCGACAACGACGTCAATCGAGGTGTCATCCGCGTCGATACCGTCCCGGATCGCGGCCAGCAGGCCCTCAATGCCGGCCGGCTCTGCCTCGGCACGCATGATCCGCCCGATCGCGTGGTACTCAGCGACTGTCGCACGTAATTCGGCGTCACGCCCGATTCGACGAATCAGGAGTTCCGATTCCGCGTCTGAAAGTTCACCATCGACGAACGCCGATAGCTGCATGTTGATTGCATCTGTCATTACTGCCACCCCGCGCGAGGTCTATCGAATCAGTGTGCCAACTTTCTTACTGATGGCATCTCGCGCCCTGAATATTCTGGATCGCACCGTTCCCACCGGGCACTGCATGGTCTCTGCGATCTCTTCATAACTCATGCCGTCGATTTCGCGGAGGATGATTGCGGTCTTCAGATCCTCCGGCAGGCCGTTGATCGCCTTTTCGACGGTTTCCTGTACTTCGTTGCTGATCGTCACACCTTCGGGTGTGTCGGTCTCCTTGAGCTTCGCGTGCAGGTCGTACTGTTCCGGGTCCTGCAGATCCAGCTCCACGTTCATTGGCCGTCGCCGCTGCGACGCCAGATAGTTTTTCGCGGTGTTAACGGCGATCCGATACAGCCACGTGTAGAACGCACTGTCACCCCGAAACCGCGGCAATGCCCGATAGGCCTTGATAAAGGCTTCCTGGGTGATATCCAGCGCTTGTTCCGGGTCGCGGACGTAGCGCATCACGAGGTTGACGATCTTGTGCTGGTACTTCAGGACCAACAGGTCAAATGCGTCTTTTTCACCGCTCTGCACACGCTTGACCAGTTGCGAATCACTCGTGTCTGTCGACATGCAGTCGGCTCTCATCAGGCTTGCAGCTTGGGCACTCATGTTGCGGATAGACCGGGTCGGCGCCGAGAAGTTCTGCGTTTTTTTCAAGCGATGCCAAATTCCGTGAACCTGCCCACACGCCTCCTCCGGCGTTCCCTGGCCCGATGGTAGCAGCTCGGCTCAAAGGTCAGCAAAATGCCGAGCCATTACCCGCAGGCGGCGCCATTCCTCGCCAGCACCGTCCTCTGCGACCAGCGCGCCGCGCCACGGCAAAGGACCGCTGACGCGCACCCAGGCAATCGAGGGGAGGAACAGGCTGCCGGCCATAAGCTGCCCGTCGAACCATCTGCCGTCCTTGGACTGCAGGTGGCAGTCACCGTTGGCATAGATGCGCAGCCTGCGTATCGACGGCCGTCTGATCGCCACCGCCAGGTGCATCGTCCACAGCGACATTGCAGCCACCAGCGCCGCGACGGGCAGCCGCGTTGACAGGATCAGTGCAAGACCCACCAGCCAGCACGCGGCCGATATCCCGGCAGACAGGGCATCGAGCAGCGGGTCTGGGGCGAATTCAGCCGAGTATACGGCGGATGACTCGGCCGATGTCCGGATCGTCGGGTTGCTCACCTTTTAACAGGTAACCGACAAGCACCGGATCGGGAAGCTCCAGAAGTCGCTCAAAACCGCGCTTTTCCGCGTCGTCAACGCTCGCGTAATGCGCGCCCAGGTAGCCCGTCATCAGCGCATCGAGTTCGCGCATGCCGCGGCGGCATCGCCACTTGAGCTGGTTTCGATTCATCGACACGGAGCGCTCCGCCGTAACTTGCTAGAGACGTCCATCCGCCGTGGCAATCGGCGCCTAGTGGCGACGCTCCGCCAGCATTTTCTTGGTTTCTGCGATGGCTTTCGCCGGGTTCAGGCCTTTTGGGCAGGTCTGCGTGCAGTTCATGATCGTGTGGCAGCGGTACAGTCGGAACGGATCCTCGAGCTGGTCGAGTCGCTCGCCGGTCGCCTCGTCCCGTGTGTCCACGAGCCAGCGGTAGGATGCCAGCAGCGCGGCCGGGCCAAGATAGCGATCACTGTTCCACCAGTACGACGGGCAACTCGTCGAGCAGCAGGCGCACAGGATGCAGGCCGACGGCTCGTCGATCTTCTCCTGGTCTTCCTTGCTCTGCAGGCGCTCACGGTCGGGTGGCGCCGGCGTACGCGTCTGCAACCACGGTTTTACCGAGGCGTACTGCGCGTAGAAATTGGTCAGGTCCGGCACGAGGTCCTTGACCACCGGCATGTGCGGCAGCGGATAGATTTTGATATCGCCGCGGACGTCATCGATCGATTTCAGGCACGCCAGTGTGTTGCCGCCGTCAATGTTCATCGCACAGCTGCCGCAAATACCTTCACGGCAGGACCTGCGGAAGGTCAGGGTTGGATCGATCTCGTTTTTGATCTTGATCAGGGCATCGAGCACCATCGGCCCGCAATCATCCATGTCGATCTCGTAGGTATCGACTCGCGGGTTGCTGCCGTCATCCGGGTTGTAGCGATAAATCGCGAAGCGCTTCACATTGGAAGCACCGTTTTTCACCGGGAAATGTTCGCCCTTCTTGATCCTCGAGTTGGGCGGCAGTCGGAATTCGGCCACGTCCTTCTCCTAATACGTTCGCGCTTTGGGTGGAACCGCTTCCACCTCATCAGTCATCGGCTCCATGTGCACCGGGCGGTAGTCGAAACGGCAGGAACCGTCGTCGTCCACCCAGGCCAGCGAGTGTTTCATCCAGTTAACGTCGTCACGATCCGGGAAATCTTCACGCGCCTGGGCACCGCGGCTCTCCTTGCGGTTTTCCGCGGAGGCGACGGTCGCCATCGCATTCAGCATCAGGTTTTCCAACTCGATCGTTTCGACAAGATCGGTATTCCAGATCAGTGAGGTATCGGCCACCTTGACGTCCTTGAAGGCCTCAAAGGTTGTCTTCATGTTGTCGACACCTTCTTTGAGCGTCTCTCCGGTACGGAAGACCGCCGCATTGTTTTGCATGTTCTTTTGCATTTCGAGGCGGATTTCCGACGTCAGCAGGCTGCCCTTTGAGTAACGCAGCTTGTCGATCTTGTCGATACTGTTTTGACCGGCATCGGCGGCGAAGCCGCGATGACGCTCACCTGGCTTCATCGTCGTCTTGATGTGGTTGGCGGCGGCGCGGCCGAAGACGACGAGGTCGAGCAGCGAGTTCGATCCGAGACGGTTGGCTCCGTGGACAGAGACGCAGGCCGACTCGCCGACGGCCATCAGGCCTGGCACGATGCTCTCCGGATCGCCGTCTTTCAGTGTCACCACCTCGCCGGTGTAGACAGCCGGGACACCGCCCATGTTGTAGTGAACCGTGGGCAGTACCGGGATCGGGTCCTTGGCGACGTCGACGCCGGCGAAGATCTTTGCTGTCTCGGCAATACCGGGCAGGCGCTCGTCGATGACGTCGCGACCGAGGTGCTCAAGGTGCAAAAAGATGTGGTCGGATTCCTTGCCGACACCCCGGCCTTCTCGGATTTCGATCGTCATTGACCGACTGACCACGTCGCGCGACGCGAGGTCTTTGGCGTTCGGCGCGTAGCGCTCCATAAAGCGTTCGTTGTCCGAATTCGTCAGGTAGCCACCCTCACCGCGTGAGCCTTCGGTGATCAGGCAGCCCGAGCCGTAAATTCCGGTCGGATGAAACTGCACGAATTCCATATCCTGCAGGGGCAGACCCGCGCGAGCGACCATGCCACCGCCGTCGCCGGTGCAGGTGTGCGCCGACGTGCACGAAAAGTAGGCGCGTCCGTAACCGCCAGTGGCGAGGATGACCTTGTGCGCCTTGTAGCGATGCAGTCGGCCGGTCGCCATATCGATAGCCACTACACCTCGGCACTCGCCGTCTTCCATGATCAGGTCGACCGCAAAGTATTCGATAAAGAATTCGGCGTCGTGCTTTAACGATTGCTGGTATAGCGTGTGCAACATCGCGTGGCCGGTTCGGTCAGCCGCGGCGCAGGTGCGCTGGGCGGTACCCTCACCGAAATTGGTCGTCATGCCACCAAAAGGTCGCTGGTAGATGCGGCCATCTTCGGTCCGCGAGAACGGCACACCGTAGTGTTCGAGTTCGATGACAGCGTCGGGCGCTTCCTTGCACATGTACTCGATCGCGTCCTGATCGCCGAGCCAGTCGGAGCCCTTGATCGTGTCATACATGTGCCAGCGCCAGTCGTCGTCGCCCATATTGCCAAGTGCGGCACTGATACCGCCCTGCGCCGCGACCGTGTGGCTGCGCGTCGGGAACACCTTGGTGATACAGGCCGTGTCGAAACCCGCCTCGGCGAGACCGAAGGTTGCGCGCAAACCGGCACCACCGGCACCGATGACAACGATGTCGTAGCTGTGGTCGATAAATTCGTAATCGCTCATGAGCCGAGTCCAATCCTTATGACGGCGAACACGCAGGCGAAGCCGACCAGCAAATGGACGAATCGCGATGCGAGCAGAGAGACCACCTTGATTGCGGGCGCATGGACATAGTCCTCGAGGACGACCTGCACGCCGAGGTAGCTGTGATAGGCGAAAGATGCGCACATCAATGACAGCAGCACGCCGTTCCACGGTTGCGAGACGAAACGCAGCATGTCGAGGTAGGTGTAGCCATTAGCTGTCGCCAGAGCGCCGATAAACCACAGGCCCAACAGCATGTTCAGCACAGAACTGACGCGCTGAGACCACCAGTGGTCCGATCCCTCCTTGGCGGAGCCAAGGCCGAGAACGCGACCGAGCGGTGATTCGAGACTCATAGCAGCACCAGCCACAGCAACGACGTCAGCGTCACGGTTGACGCCAGAACGATGTACGAGGAACGATTGGCCTGCGCCTTATGGAAACCGTAGCCCGCGTCCCAGAACAGGTGACGGATGCCGTTGGACAGGTGATAGAAAAACGCCGCTGACCACCCGAACAGCGCAAACTGCCCGAGTGGCGATGCGATCGCGTAACTGAAGCGCAGGTAACTTTCCGGACCGGCGGCGAGGCTCATCACGAAGGCGAGCAACACAATCAGGCCGGTTGCCAGAGCGATACCACTGGCTCGGTGCAAGATGGACAGGGCCATCGTGATTGGCCACCGGTAGATGCCGATGTGAGGCGACAGCGGCCTCGAAGAGCTCTTCATCGTATCGTCTGCCCCACTTCAGATGATGCGCGTATTATGTCGAAAACGGTTGAACAAAGGGTGAAAATCAGAAGTCGATACAGCGCCCGTTCTTCTCCCAGTCGCCAAATCGCGTCGGCTCAGGGCCGTCACGGCCACCGATTTCTTTCGGTGCCGCATCCGCGTCGGTATCATCCCGCGTCTCGTCGTCCGACACGCTGTCTACCGGTTTCTCGTCTGGGTCTTTCACGTTGACGAGTATGCCAGACGCTCCCGGCCAGATCAGTCGTGTCGCCCTGTAGGTGCAGAGATTTCATACACATGCAAACGGACTGGTCACTGACTCAACTCGCCGTTACCGGCGACGATGCCACGCCCTTCCTGCAGGGCCAGCTGACCTGTGACGTCGCGGCGCTTGCCGACGGCGAGCTGGGCTCGGGCGCCTGGTGCACACCGAAAGGACGGGTCATCGTCGTATTCCGCGTGCAAAAACGCGATAACGGCTACAACCTGTATTTGCCGGACGTGCTTGCTGACGGTGTCGAAAAGCGCCTGACGATGTACCGCTTCCGCTCAAAAGTCGACTTCGCCGTGCGACCGGCAGAAGCCGGCGACCTGGGCCTCGATTCCGACCTGTCGTTTCACGACTGGCTGGCCGAAAGTCTCGAAGCCGGCATTGCGTGGATCGATGACGTCCTGACTGAACAATTCACGCCGCACATGCTCAGTCTCGACCTCGCTGGCGCAGTGAGTTTTGACAAGGGTTGCTACACCGGCCAGGAAGTGGTCGCGCGAACCCACTACAAGGGGTCCAGCCGACGCCGACTGAAACGCTTTGCGGGGTCCAGAGGCGCGCAACCGGGGACAAGAGTCCAGCACGGCGAGCGCGACGTCGGCACCGTCATCAATGTCGCCGACGACGAGTGCCTCGCCGTTGTGCCGGCCGACGACGCGGACGCCGGGTTGTCGATAGACGGCAAGCCTCTGACGCTGCTCACCCTGCCCTATTGAGGCTCTAGTCAAACACCTCGGGACGCATGTGCGGGAACAGCAGCACGTCGCGAATCGACGGTGAATCGGTAAACAGCATGACCAGCCGATCAATGCCGACGCCGATGCCGGCGGCCGGCGGCATACCGTACTCCAGCGCGCGAATGTAATCATGGTCGAAGCCCATGGCTTCGTCGTCGCCGTCCTCTCGATTGGCCACTTGTTGGTGGAATCGCTCTGCCTGGTCTTCCGGGTCGTTAAGCTCTGAGAAACCGTTGGCCAGTTCACGGCCGGTAACGAAGAATTCGAAGCGATCGGTGACAAAGTCGTCTTTGTCATTCTGGCGCGCGAGCGGTGACACCTCGGTCGGGTACTGCGTCACGAAGGTCGGCTCGCGCAGCTCGTGCTCGCCGGTCTTCTCGAAAATCTCGATCTGCAGTTTGCCGGCGCCGTAGCTGTCCTTCACCGGGATACCGAGCTTGTCGCAGATGCCGGCAAGGTAATCGCGGTCACGCAATCTCGACGCGTCGAGGTCCGGGTTGTACTTCAGGATGATCTGCTCGACCGTCAGCCGTGCAAACGGCTTGTTGAAGTCGTAGGTTTCGCCCTGGTAATGCACTTCGGTCGAACCGAGCACCGCATCCGCCATGCCACGCAGCAGCGCCTCGACCATGTCCATGTGGCTCTCGTAGGTCGCATACGCACGATACAGTTCGAGCATCGTGAACTCCGGGTTGTGCTGCGTGGAGACCCCCTCGTTGCGGAAATTGCGATTGATCTCGTAGACGCGCTCGAAGCCACCGACGATCAGGCGTTTCAGATTGAGCTCCGGCGCGATACGCAGGAATAGAGGCATATCGAGCGCGTTGTGATGGGTCGTAAACGGCCGTGCAATCGCGCCGCCCGGCGTCACCTGCATCATCGGCGTCTCCACCTCGAGATAGTCCTGCGAATCGAGGAATGCGCGGATGTAGGCGACGATCGCAGAACGCTTTCGGAACACGTCGCGGCTCTGCTCATTGACAATCAGATCGACGTAGCGTTGGCGGTAACGCGTCTCCATATCGGACAGGCCGTGCCACTTTTCCGGCAGTGGGCGCAGCGACTTGGTCAGCAAACGCACTTCGTCGGCGAGGATAGTCAGTTCACCGGTCTGCGTTTTGAACAGCGTACCGCGGGTCGCAACGATGTCGCCGACGTCCCATTTCTTGAAGCCCTGGTACACGCCCTCCGGCAACCGGTCGCGCTCAAGGCGCACCTGGATCTGCCCGGAGCGATCGGCAAGCTTGATGAAACTGGCCTTGCCCATAACCCGTTTGACCAGCATGCGGCCGGCCACCGACACCTCGATCGCCTGCGGCTGCAGCGTCTCGTTGTCATGCTGGCCGTACAGGGCGAGCAATTCATCCGCCAGCGCATTACGGCGGAAGTCGTTCGGATAGGCATTGCCGGCGTCACGCAGCTCGCCGAGCTTGCGGCGGCGTTCAGCGATCAGCTTGCTTTCGTCTTTGGTGTCATCACTCACAGTTACAGGCCCGATTTCAGACTGGCTTCAATAAAGGGATCCAGGCCACCATCGAGCACGGCCTGCGTATTTCCGGTTTCAACGCCGGTGCGTAAATCCTTGATGCGACTCTGGTCGAGCACGTAAGAGCGAATCTGACTGCCCCAGCCGACATCCGCCTTGGTGTCCTCGACTGCATTCGCCTCGGCGCGGCGCTTCTGCAGTTCCAGCTCGTAGAGTTTGGCCTTGAGCTGGTTCATCGCCGTTGCCTTGTTCTTGTGCTGTGATCGGTCGTTCTGGCACTGCACTACCGTATTGGTCGGCAGGTGCGTGATGCGCACGGCCGATTCGGTCCGGTTGACGTGCTGTCCGCCGGCGCCGCTGGCGCGGTACACGTCGATTCGCAGGTCCGACGGATCGACGTCGATATCGATGTTGTCGTCGACCTCGGGAGAAACAAACACCGATGAGAACGACGTGTGTCGCCGATTGCCGGAATCAAACGGTGATTTGCGCACCAGCCGATGTACGCCCGTCTCGGTGCGCAGCCAACCGTAGGCGTTATCGCCAACCACGTGCACGGTGGCACTTTTTATGACGGCGACGTCGCCCGCTGACGCTTCGATAAGCTCGGCTTTGAATCCGTGCGCCTCCGCCCAGCGGAGATACATACGCAGCAGCATGTCAGACCAGTCCTGGGCCTCGGTGCCGCCGGCGCCGGACTGGATGTCGAGGTAGGCGTTGTTGCTGTCCATGTCGCCCGAGAACATGCGCTGGAACTCGAGCTTGGCAACTCGGGCAGACAGGCCGGTGACGTCGCGTTCGACTTCGCCAAAGGTGTCGGTATCGTCTTCCTCGATCGCCAGGTCGAGCAACTCGAGAGCGTCAGCGAGACCGGAGGTAATGCCATCCAGACCCGCCACGACGTTGTCGAGCTGAGCGCGCTCCTGGCCTAGAGCCTGCGCACGTTCGGGATCGTTCCAGACGTCCGGCTGTTCGAGTTCGCGCTGAACCTCGGTCAGGCGCTCCGACTTGCCGTCGTAGTCAAAGATACCCCCTTAACGCATCGGAGCGTTCCTGGAGGTCTGCAATGGTCTGCTTGATCTGGGTCGATTCCATGACGGTGCGATCGCTGAAAGCGCGCGATGGTAGCACTTAAACGACCGCTTCCCTAGCCGTCAGACGGGCTCAACGGCCGGATTTGTTCCACGACCAGCTGCGCCCGTTCGACACCTCGATAGGCATTGACGTCGAGTCGGTAGGCGAGCTCGACGACACCCCGGGTTTCAGCGTCAGCCTGACCAAAGGCAATGGCGTCGATGGACGCGCCGCCTCCCACCGATCGCACCAACAATTTCAGGTGGTGTTCGCCGACGATGCGTCGATCCACGACGTGAAAACGGCCGTGCCACTGCGGCTCGGGGAAGCCGGATCCCCAGGGTCCTCGCTCGCGCAGCAGACGGGCGAATTCGAGGCTCAACAGATCCGGCGGCAGCTCGCCGTCGCTGACAATAGCGCCGCTGAAATCGACGTGCCGGTAAAGCCGCCGGAGTTGCGTGTCGGCCAGTGTGGTGAAGGTATCGAGGTGCTTCGCCGGCAGGGTCAGACCGGCTGCCATCGCATGTCCGCCAAACTTTGTAATCAGACCGGGCTGCACAGTATCCACCGCCTCGAGCAGATCGCGGGCGTGCACACCGGGCACCGAACGCATGGAACCTTTCAGGCTTCCGTCAGCGTCATTTGCGAAGGCGATCACCGGCCGATGGCAGCGTTCGCGGACACGGCCCGCTACCAGGCCAACCACGCCCTGGTGCCAGGACCCATCGTAGACGCAGACGCAGTCCGGCAGGTTAGAGAGCGACATGCGCTCAACATAGGCGAACGCCTGCTCACGCATCGTCTGTTCGATGTCCCGCCGCTCCCGGTTGATCGCATCCAGTGCGGCGGCGTGCTGCATCGCGGTATCGTCATTGTCGGTCAACAAGCACTCGATGCCGATGCTCATGTCATCGAGGCGGCCGGCCGCGTTCAACCTGGGCCCGACAGCAAAGCCCAGATCCTGGCTGACGAGACGCACGACGTCTCGATCCGCGACCGCCATCAGCGCTCGAATGCCGGGCACGACAAAACCGGCGCGCATGCGCTTTAAGCCCTGCGACACCAAAATGCGATTGTTGTGGTCGAG
>JBCCNM010000036.1:0-24561 GCA_039025835.1 Pseudomonadota bacterium
AACAGGAGAATAAATGATATTTAAAACAATATTTTATACATAGATCTAGCCTATTAGATTATATATGCGCTGAGTTTGATACACTCCGCGAATTGTCGGTTCGCACGGTACGAGCAGCTTCTGCGCCGTCGCTGCTGTTGTCCGCAACACGCTCAAATGAAAAGACGATGCATCCAAACGACCAGCGATCGATAGCAATAATCGATGGGCGCGAACCCTCGCGATTCAGCTGTGCGCCGATGATGGACTGGACCGATCGGCACTGCCGTTACCTGATGCGGTTGATCAGCCCGAACGTGTTTCTGTACACCGAGATGGTCACCGCAGCGGCTATCGAGCACGGCGACCGGGATCGTCTGCTCGGCTTTGATGACCGCGAGCATCCGGTGGCCGTCCAGCTGGGCGGCAGTGATCCGGACAGCATGGCTGCTGCGGCCCGTGTGGCCGAGGGTTACGGTTACGACGAGATCAACATCAATGTTGGCTGTCCGAGTGACCGGGTGCAAAGTGGCCAATTCGGCGCTTGCCTGATGGCGGAACCCGATCGCGTGGCGGCCTGTTTCGAGGCGATGCAGTCGGCCGTCAGCGTGCCGGTGACCATCAAGTGTCGGCTCGGCATTGATAACCACGACAGCGTTGACTTTCTATACGCGTTCATCAGACCGCTGGTCGAGGCCGGATGCCGTCGGTTCATCGTACATGCACGCATGGCGATTCTCGACGGGCTCAGCCCGAAGGAAAACCGGACCGTGCCGCCGCTGAATTACCCGCGTGTTTATCGCCTGAAGCAGGACTTTCCCGAACTGGATATCACTCTGAACGGTGGTCTGACGAGCATCGAGCAGGCGCGAGATGTCTTACAGCACGTCGATGGCGTCATGATCGGTCGTGAGGCGTATCACAACCCGTACTTCCTGGCGGCGCTGGAACATATCGACAACCCGGATTTCGATCCGCCGGATCGTGATGCCGTGGTGCAAGGCATGCTGCCGTATATCGAGGAGCAGTTGGCACGCGGCGTACGCCTTGGCAGCATCACCCGCCACATGCTGGGTCTGTATGCCGGGCAGGGTGGCGCAAGGGTCTGGCGGCGCACGCTCAGCGAGGAGGCGCATAAGTCGGGTGCAGGCACAGACGTTATCAAACTCGCACTCGAGCGCCGAGCTGCGATCGCCGCCTGATTCCGGTCTGCAGCCCGGCGACGCTGCGGGTACAATGCCGCACATCACGTACGATGAGAGATCGATGGGCGCGCATAACGAGAAGAACAAAACGTCGATGGCCGACAAGGCCGACATCCACGAGCTGTACGAGGCGTCAGTACAAAACGTCGAGGCAGAAATCGAATTCATGCAAACGACGTTCGAGCAACTGCGTGGTCGACCGGCATTGAGTTTTCGCGAGGATTTCTGCGGCACTGCCAGCGCCTGCTGCGAGTGGGTTCGACAGGGCGAGTCGCACACCGCAATCGGTATCGACATCGATCCCGACGTACTGGCCTGGGGTCGTGACAACCGTATCGGCAAGCTGCCCGCCGCTGATCGTGCTCGCGTGCAATTGATCGAATCCAACGTGCTGACGGCGGACGTGCTACCGGTCGACGCGATGTGCGCTTTCAATTTTAGTTACTGGATCTTTGAAGAACGTGCCTTGATGCTCGATTACCTGAAACGCTGTCGGGAGGCGATAAAGGACGACGGCATCCTGTTCATGGACCTGTTCGGCGGTCCGGACTCCTTCGACGAGTCGAAAGAAAAAACCAAACACGACGGTTTCACCTACGTGTGGGAGCAGGCCGAGTTTCATCCGGTCACCAACCACATGCAGTGCTACATCCACTTCAAATTCCCGGACGGATCCAAAATTCATCGCGCCTTCAGTTACGCCTGGCGGCTCTGGACAGCACCGGAATTGCGCGACCTGCTGCTCGAAGCGGGCTTTTCAAAGGTCTCGGTTTACTGGGAAGGCGAGGACGAGGACGGCGAGGGTAACGGGGAGTTTGAGCCCAGCGCGACGGGTACGCCGGACCTCGCCTGGGTCGCCTATATCGTCGCTGAAAAATAGCCAATACTTTTAAGAAGTTGCCGGTTTTAGACATAAATTGCCTGAAGCTGGTTTTCGGGTACTATTGAGGCCCAAAAAGCGGGCAGAGCGCTTATAATCCGGCGCAGCTCAGCTAACGTTTCTGGACGCGCAGTCATTCCATGGCCAAGGACCTTGAAGTAGCAATTGTGTTCGCCGACGTTGTCGGCAGTACACAGATTTACGAGGAGTTTGGCGATACCCGGGCCAGCGAGACCGTTTCCCTGTGTCTCGAGGCGATGAAAGACGCGACCTACCAGCACGAAGGCACCGTCATCAAGACGATTGGTGACGAGGTCATGGCCACCTTCCCAACGGTCGATCTTGCGATGCAGGCCGCGATCGCCATGCAGATCAAGATCAGCGCGGACAACCGCGAGGAAGGTCGCATCCCGGTTTCCATCCGCATCGGTTGTCACTACGGTCCTGTCGTTCAGGAGCAGAACGATATTTTCGGATCGGCGGTGCACACCGCCAACCGCATGACGTCGCAGGCGAAAGGACGGCAGATCGTCATTTCCGGCGGCACGGTGGACCTGATGAGCGAGGAGCTGCGTCGCCAGACCCGACAAATCGATGTGGCGACCGTGCGCGGACGGATCGACGAAGTGGCGCTCTACGAGCTGCTTTGGAATCCCGACGAGGCAACCAGCATGTTGCCGACCATCGAGTGGGAAAACCGCGAGAAGCGCGCCAGCAAGATGCTGCTGACCTGCCAGAACAAGACGGTCGAGGTCAGCGACCGCAAGAAGAGCATCAATATCGGCCGCGCGGACGACAACGACCTCGTCGTCAAGGGCAACCTGATCTCACGCATTCACGCCAAGGTGGAAATGCGCCGCGGTAACTTCGTGATTATCGACCAAAGCACCAACGGCACCTTCCTGCAAACCGTGCAGGGCAATGAGTCGTTTATCCGGCGGGATACCAAGGAGCTCGACAACGAGGGCACGATCGGCCTCGGTCGATCCGAGCAACCCGGATCGAGCCTCGCCATCCACTACAAGGCCATCGACTAGGCCTCAACGCGCTACGCGGCGCGTTCCGCTTGTTTACTCTCCAGTGCTGCCTTGATGCGGGCGAGTTCGTCGACCAGCGCATTCGGCAGGCGATCGCCGAAGCCAGCCAGATACTCACTGATCGCGTTCATTTCTGCGCGCCACGCGGACGGATCGATTGTCGTCAGGGCCTCGAGGTCGGCGCTGTCAATCGCCAGGCCGTCGGTGTCGAAGCTGTCCGTGTCGGGCAGGAAACCGATCGGGGTTTCAACGGCAGCCACACGCTGCTCGCAGCGATCGAGGATCCACTTCAGCACGCGCAGGTTCTCACCGAAGCCGGGCCACAGGAACCGGCCGTCCTCGTCCTGGCGGAACCAGTTGACGTGAAAGATGCCCGGCAGCGACTTGCTGCGCTCGCCAAACGATAACCAGTGCGCGAAATAGTCCGCAAAGTTGTAGCCACAGAACGGTTTCATGGCCATCGGGTCACGGCGCACAACGCCCACGTCTCCGACCATCGCCGCCGTGGTTTCCGATGCCACACCGGCGCCGACCAGCACGCCGTGAGTCCAGTCACGCGATTCGTACACCAGCGGCGCCAGTTCCTTGCGGCGTCCGCCGAACACGATCGCCGAAATCGGTACACCGTCCGGTGCATCCGCCAGTGTCGTGTAGCTGGGGTTGTTGGTGGCTGCGACGGTGAAACGTGAATTCGGGTGCGCGGCCGGTCCAATTGCCGGATCGAATTCACGATCCTGCCAGTCACGCGTCGGTTCGCCGTGACCTTTACCTTCCCACCACGGCTGGTTGTCGTCCGTGGTCGCGACGTTGGTGAAGATGGCATCGCGCAGGATCATGTCGTAGGCGTTCTTGTTGGTCTTCTCGTTAGTGCCGGGCACGACGCCGAAGTAGCCGGATTCCGGGTTAACCGCGCGCATCTGGCCTTGCTCGTCAAGATGCAGCCAGGCGATGTCGTCACCCAGCGTCCAGATTTTCCAGCCCGGCATCGACTCGGGCGGAATCAGCATCGCGAGATTGGTTTTGCCGCAGGCCGAGGGCAGGGCGCAGGCGATGTAGCGGGTGTCGCCCTCAGGGCTTTCCACGCCGACGATCAGCATGTGTTCCGCGAGCCAGCCTTCCTGCCGTGCCTGGTGGCTGGCGATGCGCAGCGCATGGCACTTCTTGCAGAGCAGTGCGTTGCCGCCGTAGCCCGAGCCGAAGCTCTTGATCGAACGTTCTTCCGGGAAATGCATGATAAAGCGGCGCTCCGGGTCGAGTTCGCCGGTGCAGTGCAGTCCCTTGACGAAATCGCCTTCGCGTTCGATGCGGGCGAGTGCCTGCGACCCCATGCGGGTCATCAGCTTCATGTTGACCACGACGTACGGGCTGTCGGTGATCTCGACGCCGCAGCGAGCGTAGGGAGAGTCGATCGGGCCCATGCAGTAGGGGATGACGTACATCGTGCGGCCGCGCATCGAGCCTTCGAACAGGGCGTCGATCTTCGCGTGCGCATCGGCCGGCGCCATCCAGTGGTTGTTCGGGCCGGCGTCGACTTCATCGCGAGTGCAGACGAATGTCAGATGTTCAACGCGCGCCACGTCCTGCGGGTCAGAGTGGTGCAGGTAGCAATCCGGGTGAGTCTCGGGGTTCAGGGATTTGAGCGTGCCGTCGGACAGCATCTGTTCGATGAGCGCCTGGTGCTGTTCGTCGCTGCCGTCGCACCACTGGACGGCGTCAGCCTGGGTCAATGAATGTACGTGGTCGATCCAGTCCTGCAGCGCATCGAGATTCGTAGGCATCTGTTTTTCCTCGGATTTTTGTCAGACTTGGCGTGCAAACGCTGGCGCGTCCGGGAACCAGTAGGAGGAAACTAAACGATAAGCGCACAAGGTTGCACCTGTAACCAGTTGATTTCATGGTGCACGGAAGGGTTTTCGCAAGACAAACGTTTGGCGTGTGTCGTCTCAGTCGCAGAGCACCGGTCCACCCGCTTGCTGGCGCGCCGAATAGATGTCGACGACCTGCCAGGTCTTGCGGGTCTCACCGCTGGCGCGATCGGTTGCGAAGGTCCATTCAACCAGCTCGATCGAATCGCAACCGTTGGCACCACCGCTCATGGCGAAGCCAAGCAGCAGGGTCCGACTCAGCGTGTCGGCGGTTTCAAAGCCGGAGCTTTCCAGCACTTTCTTGCGTGTGGTCGGGATAAAGGTGAACTGCCAGAGATACTCCGTGAAGACGCGCACGGTGTCTTCATTGAGTGGACGGGTATTGATGCGACCGGCATAGCCGTCGTGCGTGGCGCGATTGACGCCGCTGCGCTCGGTGCTGCTGCATTTGAACACGCGCGCGAAGCCCGGTGAGACGATGTCGCCAATGTTGCCGATCGATGCGTCGTAGGACAGTTCACGAGCGAATTCGAAATAGCGGTCGTTTTCGACGGTGCCAACAAAGCGACCCTGCACGGCGCGTGACGCGTTGTCCGCGTCTTCCCACAGCAGAGCCTCGGAAAAGTCGTCGGTGCAGCGCTCGAACGCACCGCTCGAATCCAGTACGTGGTGCATGGTGAAGCTGACCGGTGTGCCCGCTCGTTCATCGACAAAAAAACCGTCGGGGACCGAATAGCTCGGGTCGTAGATTTTTGCCAACACGTCGCTGACGCTGGGCAGGGAGGCGGTCGCGGAGACATCGGCGGGCTTCGCCGTCGTGTCTGTCGCGCTGCCGGAACCGCCGCCACAGGCGGCCAGCACGGCCAGAGCCGGTAATAGAGTCAGGGCGGAGATTCTCATCGAAGTCTCTCAATATCCATAACACCCCGGGGCCCCGACGGCCCCTTAAGCGGATCATCCTTGCCCGCCCGGTGCGTGTGTTAAATCGTGCTACACAGCCTCATTTGCCGCCTTGCGCCAGATTGCCAACTGCTCCGGTGCCTGGACACCCATCTTCACGCGGTTGCCGTTGGACGAAAAAATGGTGATCTCGATGGGCCCGTGTTCGAACAGGTCACCGAGTGTCATGGTCGGGTCGATACCGTCGCCCGGCCGGATCAAAATGGATTCTGCGTCGCGTCGACTGACTATCAGCATGGCTTCATTCCCTGTTGATGGGAGGCGCTAGGCCTCGGCGATGGCCCGTTGTCCGAGACCGTCGCGGTTGACGCCGTTTCGACCGTAGGTCGGCGTGCCCGGTGCCTGGCCGCGAAGTATCGACAAGCCGTCGTCTACCTGCTGCCGGCGAACCCGGATCACGGCGCCGTTCGACAGATTCAGTGTGTTGCATTCCTCCGCGAGCGCGATGAGCTGGCTCCACGTGCCGGCCACCTCGGTGTCGCGGTCGCACCAAGCCGTGAATCGGTCCATCTGTTCGGGGCCGTCGGCAAAGCCGGATTCACGACACAGTTCGCTGCGCTTGATGTCCAGCACCTGCAGCTCGCGAACCTGTGTACCTTTCTCCTCAATGGCCGCCATCAATGCATCCATATCCTGTGCGGCGAGGGCGGTTTTTTCCTTGTCGAGCGATTCGCGAAGTCCCTTCGCGTGGAATATCGAACAACCGAGGATTTCAATGATCTGGGAACGTGCACTGTCGGTTGAGAGCGTCATGCCTATTCACCCAACGCACGTTCGAAGCGGAGCATCGCATCAGCGATGGCTGCGGAATCGATCTGGAAGTTGCCGCTGGCGATAGCCGACTTGACTTCGGCCACCTTGGCGCTGTCCACGGCCGGCGCAGCGGCCAGGGACTGCTCGAGTCTGGAGAGAAGCTGGCCACCGCTGGTGAGGTTGACGGTCTCGCCACCTGCGCCACCACCGGTATTGACCGGTGCCTTCTCGCCCCCTGAAGCCCGTCCGGCGTCGTCGACGCGGCCGCCGAGTTTGCCGATGGAGCTCTGATCCGTCGGACCAATCTTGTTTGTCATAATCTGTATTCCTCAACGATCATTGTTGCTAAGCCGGATATCGGCCACTGGGACCGAATCTTTAGGCTTTTCTGAAAAAAATCCGCTCGTCGTTGCAGCCAGGATCTCCACGTGCTCCGGAGAGCGGACAATGCCTTCGACGATGCGGCCCGAATTCCTGTTTTCGACCTTGATGCGCTGGTTCAAAGCCCCGTCAGACAGGGCTTTCCCGGCCATCGTGATATTGATGACCTGGTTTTTGACCACCAGGGTCACGCTCTGGCCGCGGCGGATAATGTCGTCTGCCTCGATCATGGTCGGGGTGATGATTCGACCGGCCGTCATCTGTTGACGGACCCGCTGGCCGATGATTTCCGCCGGATCGGCAAAATACCCCCCGGCCATGCGCGACACGTCGCGCTCATCGCTGGCGAGGTCATCCGCCGAGATGATCTGGCCAACACGCAGCACCCGTTTCGGTACCAGCACCGGTTTCACGACCACGAGGTCAACCGGCACGTACACCTTCCACGGCCGCGCCCCGCCGCAGCGCACACCGACTGTGGTGCGCGCCTTGATCGGTGTGCCGGGTCGCAGGAACGGTTCCAGCGGCTGCTCGCACAGCGGCAGTCTCAACCGGGTGTCCAGGGTGCCGGACTGCACGTTACCGGACGCGATACGACTCTTTATATAAGTAGCCGCGGTGTGTTCGATGTCGGCGATCGGCTGCCACTGCTCATCGGGCAGGGAATTGGCGGCGCCTGCCAGCATCAGCGCGGCGATCACGCCCAGCAGTCGCAGCTGTCCGTCAAATTTGCGTCGAAGGCTCTTATGCCTCGTCAAAAATCCGACGAGACAGATGCTGTCTTCGGCGGCGGTATCAATCCTTACAGATCTTGGTTTCACGGGGCCTGGCGCTCCTGGTTGTGGTTCGCCGTGTCTCGCCTGCGGGCACAGACACGACCTCTCACAGCAGGAACTGCAAAACGCATGCCAATCGTTCGCACCCTGTGGGGCGCGGGCTTGACGATCGCTTTGCCGTGGCTTGCCGGTGCACCGGCAAAGTCTTGCCGCCGCTGGCGCGGCGCTATCGGCGCAGTGCCGAAAAACTTGAGCCCGCTGCGGTTTTTAAAATTGGCACGCCGTTTGCAAAGACGTTTGCAGCAACACACAGAGCACGAGTTATGACGTTTTCCATTTCAACACCGCATGAGCAGTTCATGGGTCTGCACGCCAAGCGCAGTGAAGTCCTGTCGTCGAACATCGCCAACGCGGATACGCCGGGCTACAAAGCGCGCGACTACAACTTTGCGGATGCATTGAAGCAAGTAGCCGGCGATCGTCCGAGCGTGACGATGAAACAGACGCATACGGCGCACCGCAACACCTGGTCGGACAATGCTTTGAATGCTCAGCTTGAGTACCGTGTGCCGACGCAGCCGACACTCGACGGCAATACGGTGGAGATGGATGTAGAGCAGGCGGCGTTTGCCGAAAACGCCCTGAAGTACCGAACCTCACTTCGTTTCGTCGACGGCTACTTCAAATCCCTGCGTTTCGCCATCCGGGGTACAGACTAGGTCATGCCCGGACAGCAAGCCATTGAGAAGAGGCATTAGACATGTCGTTTTATAAAGTGTTTGACGTGGCCGGCAGTGCACTGAACGCACAGCAGGTGCGCATGAATGTCACCGCCAGCAACCTGGCCAACGCCGGCAGCGTTAATGGTAACGAGAATGCCGTCTATCGCGCCCGCCAGCCGATGTTCGAGACCTTCCGGGATTCGATGGACTCGAGCCTCGCCGGTGTCCGCGTGACCGGCATCAACGAGAGCGACGCGCCGCTGGCGACACGCTATGAGCCGAATCACCCGAGTGCCAACGCCGAGGGCAATGTGTACGTCAGCAACGTCAACACCGTGGAGGAGATGGTCAACATGATCTCGGCCTCACGCTCGTACCAGAACAATGTCGAGATCGTAAACACCACCAAGGATCTGCTGCTGCAGACCCTGCAGATGGGACGCTAGGAGCCATAACGCCATGAGCACGATTCGCCCGCTAGATGATTTTTCCACATTGATCCCGCCGAAAGTCGAGGAGACCCGCAGCGAGGGTGAGCTGGCGCAGGAAGATTTCCTGACGCTAATGATCACCCAGTTCCGTAACCAGGACCCGTTCGAGCCGATGGAGAACGGCGAGTTTCTCGGCCAGATCGCGCAATTCAGTACGGTCAGCGGCATCGAGGATTTGAACAGTTCGTTCTCGTCGCTGGCCGCATCGATCCAGGGTGAACAGGCGCTGCAGGCGGCGAGTCTCGTGGGTCGCTCGGTGCTGGCCGTCGCGGACTCCGGCTACGTCAGTCCGGAGCAGCCGCTGCGCGGTGCCGTCGATCTCGAAGAGCCGGTGTCCGGCCTGCAGATCGACATTCGCAATGCCGCGGGCGAGGTTGTCCGCCGGCTGACAACCGGCGAGCAGCCGGCCGGCCTCGTGGACTTTCAGTGGAACGGCACCGACTCAAGCGGTCGCGCCCTGCCGCCGGGCAACTACGAGGTGAGCGCGCGATTCCAGACCGGGTCCCGCGTGGAAAGTCTTGAAACTCTGATTCGCTCGGACATTCGCAGCGTGACGCTCGGGCAGCAGGGCCAGGGGATGACCCTGAACCTCGTAGGTGGCGGTGAGCTCGCCCTAGACAAGATTTACAGCATTAACTGATTCGATTTCCAGGACAGGAGAAGCCAGATGGTATTTGCAGTTGCACTCAGTGGACTCAACGCGTCATCGGATGACCTTGCGGTCACCGCCAACAATGTCGCGAACGTCAACACCAACGGATTCAAACGCTCGCGAACCGAGTTCGCGGAAGTCTTCGCCACCGGCGTGCAGAGCGTGCAGCAGTCGGGTGCTGGCGTCGCCGTTGCCGATATCTCGCAGCAGTTTGCGCAGGGTAATATCGATTTCACGGACAGCGCACTTGACCTGGCCATCGCCGGCGAAGGCTTTTTTGTGTTGTCACAAAACGGTGCCCGCAGTTACTCGCGCGCCGGGTCTTTCAGCCTTGATCGCGATGGTTTCGTGATCAACTCAGCCGGCGCGAGACTGCAGTCCTACCCGTCGGCGGGGAATGGCCTGTTTAACACCGGGACACCGCAGGACCTGCAGCTGATCACCGGTGCCAGCGCGCCGCAGGCGACCTCACTGGCCCAGTTTGGCATCAACCTGCCAGCTGATGCGCCGGTGCCGGTGAACCCGGTGTTTGACCCGCAGGATGCGTCGAGCTTCAACCACACGGCTTCGTTTACCGCCTACGATTCACTGGGCACGGCGCTGACGGCGACGGTCTACTTTATCAAGGACGCGGCGCCAAACACGTGGAACACCGAGGTGCAGATCGACGGTGCCACCGTAGGTGCCGCCGCACCGCAGATTTCCTTCAACCCGGATGGAACACTGGCGACTCCGGCAGGTGGCCTGTTGCCGCTGAACACTTTCCCGGTCACGACCGGTGCCAACGCGCTGAACGTCACGCTCGACTTCTCGGCGTCCACCCAGTTCGGCAACGCTTTCGGTGTGAACTCCCTGTCACAGGACGGCTTCACCACCGGTCGACTGACCGGGCTGAGTGTGTCCAATGAAGGCGTCGTATTTGCACGTTTTACCAACGGCCAGTCATCCGAGCTCGGCAAGTTGGCAATGGCCAACTTCACCAACCCGCAGGGTCTGCAGCAGATCGGCGACACCAATTGGGCCGAGTCATTCCAGTCCGGCGATGCGCTGCTCGGTGAGGCCGGCACCGCATCGTTCGGCAACATCCAGTCCGGTGCACTGGAGGCCTCGAACGTCGACCTGACGGCAGAGCTCGTGAACATGATCACGGCGCAGCGAAACTTCCAGGCCAACGCGCAGATGATCTCGACCTCCGACGCCGTGACGCAGACGATTATCAACATCCGGTAATGCGTAGATAAGGACGGAGACGGCCCATGGACGAGATGCTCTTTGTTGCGATGACCGGCGCGAAACAAACGGAAGTCGCGCAATCCATCAACAGCAACAACCTCGCAAATATTTCGACAACCGGGTTTCGAGCGGATCTGCACGCTTTCAGCGCGCGCCCGATCGACGGGCCCGGCGTGGAGTCCCGAATCAACTCGGTGACCGAGAATTACGGCACTGATCTGTCCACCGGCGCCATCCAGACCACGGGCCGAGATGCCGATGTCGCCATCCGCGGCGAAGGTTACTTTGCCGTGCAGTCTCCGGACGGCAGTGAGGCCTACACCCGGCGCGGCGATTTTCGCGTCGATTCCGGTGGCCTGCTGGTGACCGGTGACGGGCACCTGGTGATGGGCGAGGGCGGGCCGGTCGCAATCCCGCCGAATGTCAGTCTGTTGATCGGTAACGACGGCACGATTTCCGTGCAGCCGGTAGGACAGGGTCCGGAAACGATCAGTGCGATCGATCGCCTGAAGCTGGTGAACCCGAATCCGGCCACGTTGCAGAAAACCGAAAACGGCCTGCTCAAGCTCAACACCGGTGAAGACGCCGTAGCCGACGCGACGGTTTCGGTGCAGTCCGGCGCCCTTGAGGGCAGCAACGTGAATGTAGCGAAGACGCTCGTCAACATGATCGAGCTGGCGCGGCGCTACGAGCACCAGGTGAATGTAATCAAGACGGCCGAGGAAAACGCTGACTCGTCCGCACAGATGATGCGACTCGGCTAAGGGTCGCGGGAGAACACGATGACACAGTCTCTATGGATAGCGAAGACGGGGTTGGACGCGCAGCAAACGCGCATGTCGGTGGTGGCTAACAACCTGGCAAACGTCAATACGACGGGCTACAAGCAGGGAAGAGCGAGCTTCGAGGACCTGCTGTACCAGAATGTCAGGCAACCGGGTGCCAACAATACCCAGGAAGCGCTGCTGCCCACCGGTGTCTCTATCGGCACCGGCGTGCGCGTGGTGTCGACGGAGAAGATGTTCACGCAGGGTTCGGTAATCAACACCGACAACGCGCTGGACGTCATGATCAACGGTCGCGGCTTCTTCGAGGTACAGCGACCGGACGGCACGCCGGCCTTTACCCGCGACGGCAGCTTCAAGCTGGATGCCCAGGGACAGCTGGTGACCGCCGGTGGTCTGCTGATTTCAGGCGGCGTCTCGATTCCGCCGGACGCGCAGAGCATCACGATCGGTGCCGACGGGACTGTGTCGGTGACACAGGCCGGCCAGGCCCAGGCCACGGCCGTCGGCAACATCCCGATCAGCGACTTCCCGAACCCGGGTGGCCTGCAGGCGATTGGTGAAAACCTGTTCATCGAGACGGCGTCGTCAGGCACGGCGACAGCGGGCATTCCGGGTCAGACCGGTCTTGGCTCGCTGCAGTCCGGCTCGCTCGAGGGTTCGAATGTCAATGTCGTCTCCGAACTGGTCAGCATGATCGAAACGCAGCGCGCCTACGAGATGAACTCGAAAGCGATCTCGACCAGCGACCAGATGATGCAGTACGTCAACAACAACCTCTAATGGCACCGCGATGAATGCTCTGAAACTGCTTATTACCCTGCTGGCGATCGGTGCTGTTTCCGGTTGTGCCGCCAAACAAAAGATTCTCGGCGAGCCGTGGGAACCGCCTGAACAGATTACGCCGGTCTACGAACCGCCGACTTCGGGCGCGATTTACCAGGCGAATGCCGACACGCGATTGTTCGAAGACTTAAAGGCCGGACGGGTTGGCGACATCCTGACGGTCCGCCTGATCGAAAACACGTCGGCCAGCAATGCGTCGTCGACGCAAACCGCAAAATCCACCGAGGCGACACTTGGCAACCCGACGGTGTTTGGCCAGGTACTGACCAAGCAAGGCCAGCCGCTGTTCCAGGGCAGCCTGGATGGCGAGTCGAGCTTCGACGGCTCCGGGTCGACCAGTCAGAGCAACAGTCTCGCCGGCGACATCACGGTCACGATCGTGCAGCGATTGCCCAACGGCAATTTGCGCATTCGCGGTGAAAAGTGGATGAACCTGAACCAGGGCCGCGAGTTCATTCGCGTTGCCGGCATTATCCGCGCCGCCGACATCAACACCGATAACACGATCGCGTCGACGCGTATCGCCGATGCCCAGATCAGTTACTCCAGTCGCGGCGTGATGGCGGCGGCGAACCGGATGGGCCCGATCGCCAGGTTCTTTAATTCCATCCTGCATCCGTATTAAAGGGAGAGTGTGATGCGGTTTACAAAAGGATTGAACACCACACTGCTGGCCGGACTCGCCGTGCTGCTGACGGCGCAACCGGTGATGGCCGAGCGCATCAAGGATCTGGCCAGCGTGGCCGGTGTGCGCAGCAACCAGCTGGTCGGCTACGGACTCGTTGTCGGATTGAACGGCACCGGTGACCAGACAGCGCAGACGCCGTTTACGGTACAGAGCATTATCAACATGCTGACGCAGTTCGGCGTCACGATTCCGCCGGGCACCAACCTGCAGCTGAAGAATATTGCGGCTGTTACGGTGCACGCCGAGCTACCGCCATTCGCCAAGCCGGGCCAGGATATCGATGTCACGGTATCGTCGATCGGCAACGCCAACAGCCTGCGCGGTGGCGCGCTGCTGATGGCGCCACTGCTCGGTGCTGACGGCAACGTCTACGCGATGGCGCAGGGCAACCTCGTGGTCGGGGGCTTTGGCGCATCGGGCAACGACGGCTCGAGCGTCACCGTGAATATCCCGAGTGCGGGGCGTATTCCGAACGGTGCGACCGTCGAGCGCTCTGTACCCAGCGACTTTCACACGCAGGAGGCGATCGTGCTCAACCTGCACACGCCCGACTTCACCACCGCGGACCGCGTCGCCAAGACCATCAACGACACGCTCGGCCAGGACACAGCGCAGGCGATGGACGCCGTGTCGATCAGCGTGCGGGCACCGCGTGAGGCAAAACACCGTACGGTGTTCCTGTCGATGCTCGAGAACATCGAGGTAGAGCCGGGTGCCGTCGCCGCCAAGGTGATTGTCAATTCGCGCACCGGCACGGTCGTGATCGGTTCGAATGTCATCGTAACCCCGGCGGCCGTCGCGCACGGCTCTCTGGTGGTCACCATCAGTGAACGCCCGTTTGCCAGTCAGCCGCAGGCGCCGTTCAGCAACGCGGGCCAGACCGCCATCCTGCCGAGCTCGCAGGTCGAGATCGCGCAGGAGGAAGGTCGCATGTTTCTGTTCGAATCGGGCACCAGCCTGAATGAGATTGTACAGGCGGTGAATCGCGTAGGCGCGGCACCGGGCGATCTCGTCGCGATTCTGGAAGCCCTGAAACAGGCCGGCGCACTGCGCGCCGAGCTCGTGGTGATCTGACGGCGACCTCATGACTGCAAGCATCACCGACATGGGGCAGTTCACGTCACTGCGCGCCGCCGCCGATCGCAACGATCCGACGGCCTTGCGCGAGGTGGCGAGCCAGTTTGAGGCCCTGTTCATTCAGATGATGCTGAAAAACATGCGCGCTGCATCTTTCGGTGACCCGTTGATGGGCGATAACCAGCAGCACGAGCTGTACACCGAGATGATGGACAAGCAGCTCGCCCTCGATATGGCGAGCGGTCGGGGTATCGGGCTGGCTGAGAGGATCGTCGAACAGCTTGGCGGGCCTGAACCCGCCGAACGGCCGCTTGACGATTCGGTTCCCGAATTTCGTCTCCCGTCGCCACAGACAGCTGAGGCGTTTCAGGCCCGGCGCATCCCGGAGACGGCCGCCACGGCGGCCGTGGACCCGGCGGTAACGTCAGAGCGTCGTGAACCCGAGTGGTCGGATCCGGAGTCGTTTGCACGGGCGATTTGGCCGCACGTCAAACGCGCGGCGAATTTCCTCGATGTGTCCCCGGTGGCGGTTCTCGCTCAAACCGCATTGGAGACAGGCTGGGGATCCCGGGTCATGCCCGATACAAATGGCGGCAGCAGCTTCAATTTGTTCGGCATCAAGGCCGGACAGAGTTGGCAGGGCGACAGCGTTGCCCGCTCCACGCTGGAATTCGAGGATGGAGTCGCGCGCCGGGAAACGGCAACGTTTCGGGCCTACCCGGACGTCTCGGGCACCTTCGACGACTACGCGGCGTTCCTGTCGAACAACCCCCGCTACGCCGACGTGCTCGGTCACGGTGACGACGTCGGCGGGTTTGCCCACGCACTGCAGGAGGCGGGCTACGCCACCGATCCGCAGTACGCCAACAAGATCAAAGCCATTTTTGACGGTCCCACGATGCGACGCGTCATTGACGGCATCGCCAGCAACGGCCTGTAGAGGTTTAGCACTATGTCCGGAATGATAGGAATCAGCCTGACCGGCCTGTCGGCCTTCCAGGCAGCACTGGATACGACCAGTAACAACATCGCCAATGCGAACACGCCCGGCTATAGCCGACAGACCGCCAACCTCGTAACGCGTGTGGGCGCAGGGGCTGGTTCGGTGTTTATCGGCGCCGGTACGGCGGTCGGCTCGATTTCCCGCAGCTACGACAGTCTGCTCGCGGGCCAGCTGCAGACTGCCAACACCAACGTCGGTCGCCTTGAGACGCTGGATTCGCTAACGGGACGGGTGAACCTGTTGCTCGCTGACCCCGACACCGGCCTGAACACGGCGCTGCAGGATTTCTTTGGCGCGGTGCAGGATCTGTCCAACGATCCGACCTCGCTGCCGACGCGCCAGGCGTTGATCGGCCAGGCTGAGGGTCTCGCCAACCGATTCCAGAACGCCGACGCACAGTTGTCGAGACTCGGCAGTGAGGTGAACGAGCGACTGCAGCAAACGATTTCGGACATCAACAACCTCGCGACCTCCATCGCCGACGTGAACAACCAGATCGCAACCTCGGGCGTTGATGCCTTACCGAACGACCTGTTTGACCAGCGCGATCGCCTGATCAGCGAACTGTCGCGTCTCGTCGCCGTGCAAACGCTGGAGCAGGACGACGGGTCGACCAATGTCTTCATCGGCAGCGGCCAGGGCCTGGTCGTGGGCGCCACGGCACAGACGCTGGCAGCCCGCGGCAGCGAGTTTGACCCGACCGAAGTGCGCATCTCGTATGCTGCCGAGGGCAATGTCACGCCCTTGAACGACGCACTGAATGGCGGCCAGATCGGTGGCCTGCTCGAGTTTCGCGACCGTATCCTGAATCCGGCGCGCGAATCGCTGGGGCAGACAGCCACAGCGTTTGCCGAGGCGTTTAACGCGCAGCACCGCAACGGTATGGACGTTCGCGGCACCCTTGGGCGGGATTTCTTCGCCATCGATGCCCCGCCGGCACTGTATTCCGGCAACAACACCGGCTCGCCGACGGCGACCGCGGTGGTCACCGATCTCGGCGCCTTAACGGGCGGGGACTACGTTTTGCAGTTCGACGGCGCCAGTTACAACCTGCGTGACGCCGCGACCGGCGCCAGTCTCCCGTTTACCGGCACAGGCACTGCGGCCGACCCGTTTGTCTTTGGTGGTGTCAGCGTGACCGTGGGTGGGGCACCCGCCGCCGGCGATCGAATCCTGATCCGCACCGGTAACGGACTGGCCGGTACGGTCCGAAACATCGTGACCGATCCGCAGTCGATCGCGATCGCCGGTGCGACAACCTCGTCGTCGAGCTTTGCGAATCTCGGTGACGCCGTTATCTCGGCCGCCCGTACGGTGGATTCCTCAGATCCCAACTTCCTGACCACATCGACCATCGAGTTCCTGACGCCGAGCACCTACTCGGTCAACGGTGCCGGCTCGTTTGCCTACACCGAGGGAGATCCGATCGTGATCAACGGCAGCGAAGTCTCCATCACCGGTATTCCGAACCCCGGCGACATATTCACCATCAGTTCAAATGTTGGTGCCACCGGCGACAACGCCAATGGCCTGCTGATGGGTGACGTGCAGTCGGTGGACATCCTCGATGGCGGCATCATCAGCATCAACGAGAATTACGGCCGACTCGTCTCGGATATTGGCAGCACCACCAACCAGGTGGTCGCCGGTCTCGAGGCAGGCAGGGCGGTGCAACGCAACGCAGAGCTCAACGTGGAGTCTGTGTCCGGCGTCAACCTCGACGAGGAAGCCGCGCGACTGGTGCAGTACCAGCAGGCCTATCAGGCCTCGGCCCGGGTGATCAATGTGGCGGCGAGCCTGTTTGATACCGTACTGGGAATCGTCCGCTAATGCCGTCCCGCGTTTCCACACTCAGCACGCTGAATTCGTCGGTCAATCTGCTGCAGCGACTGCAGGCGGACATTGACCTGACCGGCCGCCAGATCGCCAGCGGTCGTCGCATCCTGACACCGGCGGACGACCCGATCTCGGCGGCTCGTTCCATCGAAATTCGCGAGGCGTTGAGTCGAACCCAGCAGTTTGACCGTAACGCCACCATCGCTGTCGGCCGTCTGCAGCAGGAGGAATCCGCGTTGTCGCTGGCCGGCGATGTCGTGCAACGGATTCGTGAGCTGACGGTACAGGCGAGCAACGCCACCCAGGGCAACGAGGCGCGTCGCCTGATCGCTGTCGAAGTCCGTTCGCAGCTCGAGCAGCTGGTGAAAATCGCCAATAGCCGAGACGGCAATGGCTCGTACATGTTTGCCGGCACGCGCGACGACGTGCAGCCGGTCTCGCAGGCGGGCTCGGTGTTTACCTACAACGGCGATGACGGTCAGCGACAGATTCAGGTGGGCGAGGGTCGCACCGTCGCCGACCGCGATCCGGGGTCCGATGTGTTCTTCCGCGTGCGTCGCGGCAACGGCGACTTCCAGGCGCTGCCTGTCGCCGGTAACACGGGCGGCGGTATTGTCGGTAACGGCAGCCTCGTCGACCCGACCGTGTACGATCGGGATACTTATTTAATCACCTTCACCGCGGCCGACACTTACGAGGTGCGCGACTCATCCGCCGCCCTGGTGACGACCGCGACATTCCAGCCCGGTGACACGATCGCGTTCCGCGGCATCGAGTTTACCGTCGAGGGGCAGCCGGACATCGGTGACAGCTTCACTGCGGCACCGAGCCAGTACCAGGACATGTTTTCGATGATCTCGGATCTTGCCGATGCCATCGACACGGCGGTCAACAGCGACCTGACCCGGGTCGAGATGAGCAACGGCATCAATCGCGGCCTCGAGAATCTCGATCAGGCGCTGGGCAACTTGCTGAGTGTTCGTACGCAGGCCGGTGCCCGTCTCGCCGTTGTAGATGATCAGCAGAACGCCAATAGTGCGAACGCGATCACATTTCAGGAGACGCTGGCGAGGATCGAGGACCTTGATTACGCCGAAGCGCTGTCCAGGCTGAGTGCGCAGACCGGTGTACTCGAGGCAGCGCAAAGGTCGTTTGTGCGCGTACAGGGTCTGTCTTTGTTTAACTTCCTGTGATGCACGGTGTCGCGAACGGGACCTGATTCACAGAATTCGCGATCTGCCCTAAAGTTTTCCGGCCCCGCCATGGGGCCTTTTTCGTGGCGCGAAAACTATTTGCAACAATTTCTAAAGGTTTTTCGGAGCATGTCCGATAACTCCTGCGTACGGCGGAACAAGCCAGCATTCTGGTCGCCGACGATACTGGTTTCCGGCACGCACTTGCAGTCGGTACAACTTTGGTAACTAAGGAGTTAACACGATGGCACTGACGATCAATACCAACGTCGCGTCTATTAATGCGCAACGTAATTTGACTCAGTCGCAGGGCGCGCTCAATCAGTCACTCCAAAGACTGTCGACCGGCCTGCGTATTAATAGCGCGAAGGATGATGCTGCAGGACTGGCAATTTCCGAGCGTTTCACGACACAGATCCGCGGTCTCAATCAGGCGGCTCGTAACGCAAACGACGGTATCTCTCTGGCACAGACGTCCGAGAGCGCACTGTCTGAGGTGTCCAACAACCTGCAGCGTATTCGTGAGCTGGCGATTCAGTCGGTCAACGCAACGAACTCGGCTTCTGACCGTGCCGCTCTGAACAACGAAGTTCAGCAGCGTCTCGATGAGATTGATCGAATTGCAACGCAGACCTCGTTCAACGGCCTGAAGACGCTGGACGGCTCGTTCGGTACCGCTTCCTTCCAGGTTGGCGCGAACGTCGGCGAGACGATCGGTGTGTCCCTGGCTCGTGGTGTTCGTACCGACCAGATCGGTCAGATCGCAACGCGTACCGGTGTTGCGGTCGACGGCAACGGCTTTGCCGCTGGCGACTTCACGATTGCGGTCGGCAACGGCGCAGCAGTTGAAATCGGTGCTGCTGGCGGTAGTGCGCAGGATGCGGTTGACGCGATCAACGCCGCGTCGGTCCCGGGCCTGACGGCTTCGGCCTCCAACTCGGTGACGTCCGTCGTCGGTAACGTTGGCGGTACCGCTCTGGATACCTACGACCTGACGATCAACTCTGTAAACATCTTCTCAGGTGAAGACGTTGCGGTAGCGATCACGGCGTCTGACATTGCGACACAGATCAACCTGTTCTCGTCGCAGACAGGTGTTAGCGCGTCGGAGTCTGGTGGCAGCATCACGCTCACGGCCGTTGACGGTCGTAACATCGAGATCGCTGAAGCCGGTACGGGTATCGCGGCTGCTGATGGTTTCGCGGCTGCTGAAACCGGCGTAAACCGCGGCACGATCACGCTGTCGGCGTCTGAAAACATCACCATCGACAACAGCGGTGGCGGTGCGTTCGCCGAGCTGGGCTTCGCTGACGGCGTTGTCACGCTGGATGCGCAGACCCTGAACGGTGCGTCGGTTGCCGACGTGGACGGTGCTAACAACGTCATCCAGCGTGTTGACGCTTCCCTGACCACCGTCAGCACCCTGCGTAGTGAGTTCGGTGCGCTGCAGTCACGATTCGAGTCAACGATCACCAACCTGCAGACGGTAAGTGAATCGCTGACGGCTTCTCGTGGCCGTATCCGTGACGCGGACTTCGCCGCTGAAACGGCTAACCTGACCAAGAACCAGATCCTGCAGCAGGCCGGTGTATCCATCCTCGCTCAGGCCAATCAGCAGCCCCAGCTGGCTCTGAGTCTGCTTGGATAATCCAGGTAACACGCAACAAGCACTATCCCCGGGGGAGGTGGCGCAAGCCTCCTCCCCTTGGGCGTAACAGGAGGGCGCCATGGCTGAAAGGGAACTTCAATCAGTGTCCGCCATCACCGGGCAATTTCGCACACTGAGTCGGAACAACCCGGCGGACGGCAGTCAATCACCTGAGAGCGGCAAATCTGTGCCGGAAAAGCAGGTGGAGATGCCGGATCTCGAAAAACTCGCAGAGCGACTGACGGTCGCCAGCAACGGCGCCGGCCGCGATCTGCGATTCGAGGTCGATATGGACAGCGACAGAGCCGTTATTTCGGTTCTCGACAGCGAAACCGGCGAAATTATTCGCCAGATTCCGCCCGAGAAAGCCGAAATCTACCTGTCTGAGGACGGCAGCCTGGCGATGCGGCTTTTTGACGCCAGTGTCTAGCGCCAATAAGGGCAAAGCGCCAGAAGCTGGCACGGAATTTGGAAGAGGCTTGTAGGTTTCACTGGTCGGACAATGACATGACGGGGATCATATCTACAGGCATCGGTTCGGGACTGGATATCCAGTCCATCGTGACGCAGCTTGTGGCTGCGGAGGGCGCACCGGTGGAAGGACAGCTGGCACGACGTGAGGCGACGGTACAATCCAAGCTGTCAGCGTTTGGCAGCCTGAAAGCGTCCTTGTCGACCCTGCAGTCGGCGGCCGAGGGGATTGCCACCCAGGAGGACATCTTGAAGCGCAAGGTCACCAGCGCCGACGAAGAGTCCTTCACCGCCGAAATCACTGGCACGGCATCGCCCGCCAACTACGCTATCGAAGTCATCAACGTCGCGTCGGCGCAGCGCCTGACGTCGGGCGTGTTTGCGGATTCCACTGCGACCGTCGGCACCGGCACACTGACGCTGACGGTCGGCACCGATTCCGTGGATATCGAGATCGCCGAGGGTGACAACTCGCTGTCGGCTATTCGTGATGCGATCAATGGCTCGGCCGAGAATCCCGGTGTGTCTGCAACTATCGTCAACGCCGACGCGGGCAGCTACCTGATACTCACTGCCGAGAAAACCGGCACGGGCAATGAGATCACCGTAACCCAGACCGGCGGCGACGGCGGACTGAGTGCACTGGAATACGATTCGTCGACCGGTCTCGGCTCACTGACCGAATCACAGGCGGCGGACGATGCGCGTATTCGCATCGACGGCTTCGAGGTACAGAGTTCAACCAACACCTTTGCGGCTGCCATCGACGGCGTCAGCATCGAGGTGCTGCAGGGCACCGAAGGCACGACCCGCAACCTGCTCGTCGAAAACGACTTTGACGCGACCAAGACCGAGATTTCCCGCTTCGTCACGGCGTACAACTCACTGGTCGACCTGAACCAGACACTGACGGCCTTCGACCAGGACAGCGGTTCCGCCGGCGCATTGCTCGGCGATGCCACCCTGCGCGGCATCGTCAACCAGGTTCGCAACGAAATGAACTCCGCGGTATCGGGCGCAGGCGGGGTCTTCAACCTGCTCGGCGATATCGGCATCGAACTGCAGCTTGATGGCAAGTTCACGATAGATCAGGCCGCGCTGGATGACGCTCTGGACCAGGACTTCTCGCGGGTCGGCCAGTTATTCACCAGCGAAGACGGCTTTGCCACGCGTCTCGCGGCAACGACTGAAACATTCCTGCAGTCGGACGGCATCCTGCAGATTCGCACGGACGGCCTCGACAGCCAGGTCGAACGTATCAATGAACAGCGCGAACGCCTCGAACTGCGGCTGACGTCGCTGGAGGAGCGTCTGTTCCGGCAATACAACGCACTGGATAGCCTGCTGGCCGAACTCAGCAACACCAGCACATTTCTGAATGCCCAGCTACAGAATCTCCCCGGTTTTACCCGGGACAACAACTGATCAATAGGGAAGAGCGATGAGTAAAGGACCGGCCGTCAGTGCCATACAGCAGTACAAACAGCTCGATGTCAGCAGCGCGGTGGACAGTGCATCGCCGCATCGCTTGATTCAGATGCTGATGGAGCGCGCACTGCAGAATATTTCATTGGCACGAGCCAGCATGGAGCAGGAAAAGATCGTCGAAAAAGGCGAGCGCATCAGCGACGCCATCGGCATTATCAACGGCCTGCAGGCCAGTCTGAATCACAAGCACGACCCGAAGCTGTCCGCCAATTTCGATGAGCTGTACGGTTACATGATGCGCCGCCTTCTTGAAGCCAACCTGAAAAACGACAAGGTCATTCTCGATGAAGTGAGCGGCCTGCTGCGAGAGCTCAAGGAAGCCTGGGATGCGATTGCCGACCACCCGATGGCCTCCCTGTCACTCGACGAACGCGAAGAGGCGTATGGCGACGCCGGCTAAACAACCAGTCGACCAGCTGCCATTGTCGGCGCTGGACATCGCCCGGCGCATGGAAGTGCTGGCGGGCGAGGGCGAGTGGCAGGAGGTTGAGGCGATGGCACAGCACCTGCGCGATGCAGTACTGCAGGTGCCGGTCGAAGAGCGCCGGGACGTGTTGCTGATGTTGCAGCGAAGCACCGACGTTGTTCAGTCGATGGTCAAGAACGCCCGGCGCGACATCAAAGGCCAGCTAGCGACACTGCAACAAGGTAAGGCCGCCGCCAAGGCTTACAGCGCCACCAACCAGATGGCGCAGAACCGCTAATCAGCCCATTCGCAGAGCCAGGCACCCCGGTACTGTCGTTCGAGTCCTCGTACGACTTGTAAAACTGTGAGGAAGATCACAAACTTCCGTGCGCACGCGCCGTAGTCTGGAACACCTTCTGGCGCGGTTTTACATAAGAGGCACACGGATGAGTGACAGTTCGCAGTCCAAGGTGTTGGTTCTGGATACCGACAAGGAACGTGCCGCCGAACTGTGCAACCGACTCAAGTTCCTGAAGTACGAACCCGTCCTGTCTGATCCGGACGACGCGATTGCCTCCATCAAAAACAACAGCGACGGCATCGCCGTCGTTCTCGGTGACACCGGCGGACCGGAAGACAACCGCATTCTGGCCGAGCGATTGACGCTGACGCGGCCAGGCCTTCCGGTCATTCACCTGAACACCGACCCTGACGTCCGCTTCGCCGAGACCGAGTGGTTTCTCGATGTACCGTTAAAACGGTCGCAGATGCAGCGCTTGCTCGATCGCGCCGCTCGCTACAGCGGCAGCGATCGCCGCCATCGACTGAGCGGCGAATCGCATCCGATTCGCAAAGTGCGCACGCTGATCGAGAAGGTCGCGGACTTCGACACCAACGTTCTCGTCACCGGACAGTCCGGCACCGGTAAGGAATTGGTGGCGCGCACCATACACGATTTGTCGCACCGCGCTGATCAGCCGTTTGTGCCGATCAACTGTGGCGCGATACCGGCCGAACTCCTCGAATCCGAGCTGTTCGGGCACAAGAAGGGTGCCTTCACCGGCGCGGTTGCCGACCGTACCGGGCGCTTTGAACTCGCCGATGGAGGCACGCTGTTTCTCGACGAGATAGGCGATATGTCGCTGGACATGCAGGTCAAACTGCTGCGTGTCCTGCAGGAACGCAGTTTTGAAAAAGTCGGCAGCAATACGTCGCAGGCCTGCGATGTCCGTATCGTCGCGGCTACGCACCGGGACTTGCCGGCGATGGTCGAGGCCGGCGAATTCCGTCAGGACCTTTACTACCGGCTGAATGTGTACCCGATAGAAATGCCGCCGCTGTATAAGCGCGCGACCGACCTGCCGTGCCTGATGAACGAACTGCTGGTTCGCCACACGGGCAGCGATTCAGACGGCATCCGCATTAGCCCCGAGGCCTTGCGAGTCCTCGCTGCTTACCGTTGGCCGGGCAACGTGCGTGAGCTGGGCAATCTGGTCGAGCGACTGGCGATCATCAAACCGGAGGGCACGGTTGACGTCGCCGACCTGCCGCCAAAATACACCGATCCCGACAACCAGGTGGCGATCAGCGAGGCCCCTAACATGGTCGCCGAGGCTATGCAGCTCAGCAATGACAACCTCAAGGACCACCTCTGCAGCGTCGAGAAGCAGCTCATCCAGCAGGCCATGCAGGCCAGTAACTCGGTGGTGGCCCAGGCGGCGCGACTGTTGAACATGCGCCGTACTACGCTGGTCGAGAAGCTCGCCAAATACGAGCTGGCCTAGACTCGACAGGTATCCGTCGATCTCCTGACGGTCGTCCTGGCCGTCAAAAAAATGACGACACCGCGAAAAACGTCGCTTAGCAGTCGCGAAAGATTCCGTTCAAATACTCCTAAGCTATTGAAAAATATAGTTTCTCTGTGATTGGCACAGCTCTTGCTTAGACCTCTGCAGGAATGCCGATGTTACGGTATGAAATTAGAAGCAATTATGATCTCGTCGACCTGGTTACCTACCTGCCTTTTGATACTCGGCGTAATGCGCAACAGTTCGTAAGTATAACCAAACCCACAATGGCAATCTTTGTCAAGTATGAGTTCTGGTATCATTACTTTGAAGCCTTAGCAGAAAAAGAAATTCCACTTCTTTCCGTCAGCACTATTTTCAAGCCGACACAACCATTCT
>JBCCNM010000037.1:0-24346 GCA_039025835.1 Pseudomonadota bacterium
GGTTGATGACTCACCGCGTTACCAGGCCGTCGGTCGCTGGGAGCACCGCGCCAATCATTCGAGCTGGACCAGCAACGAAACCTGGCGCCCGCTGCCTCGCAGAGAATTCAGCGTGCGTGATGATTACCACGTGCTCGTGGGCACCAATCGGCACACGATTACACCAACCGGCTGGGTCCACGAGGAAGACAACCTGAAAGTCGTGCTGGACGAAGACGGCAAACCGGCCGGCGACTACCCCTATCTCGCACGCGAATCCGGCTTCAACCGCTATGAGCGCATTCTGGATTACGATTTCAGCGCCGGTGACAACTACTGGCAGCAGACCAGCGAATTCTGGGCCGACGTCCGGGATGCGTGGGAGCAGCTGTTTGCCGAGCAGACTTCGCTGACACTCGCCGATTCCTACGAGGACCAGAGCCTGTTCATGACCATGTTCATGTACGCCGGCAACATCTCGGACGATGCGCCCTACGATGCCGACGCGGGACAAGTCTTTATCGATCAAACCTTGAGCAACTTCTTGGTCAACTGATCGCTGTGTTGCTGACGCTAAACTTCATCGGGCTGTCGTACGCGGCGTGCGTTGCATTTTTTCATTCGGGCGGCAAACGCACCGAGCTCGAGTGGGTCCGGGCGCATCGCCTCGGCCGACCCGGGCTGCAGATCGCTGCCTGGGCACTGATCGCGCTGAGTCTCGCCGTATCGGCGACCAGTGTCGGCCTCGAATACGCCATACCGATTCTGATCGGCGTAGCCGGTGGCGCCGGCATCGTCAGTCTGCTGGTGGCGACCTACTGGCCGGGCTGGCATTTGCGCAGTGGCCTGGCCTTGTTGGTGGTCGGTGTCGTCACGACACCGATTGTCGCGGTGGCGGCATGAGAATCGCGGGTTTGTTCGGCAAGACCACAACACCATGCCAATCGCAACTTCGGGCGGTGCAACTGTGATCTGGGCCATCCTCGGAGCCGTTGTGCTGTTCCTTGGCTGGTCGACATGGAAAAAGCCGCGACTGACCAGCAGTATCGTCTGGTCGCTGACGGCGACGATCTTTGGTACCGCGGCTGTGATGCTGTTGCTGCCACTTGACGTGAAATCCGCAGCGCTCTGGTTTTCTGTATTGACACCGGTAATTTGGGCGTCAGCCATGTTCTGGTGCCATTGGGACAAGAAACCGTATCGCCCGGTTGCCGGTCTGATTTTGCTGACCGCGGTCGGCGCCATCGCAGCCTGGCAAATGCCACCGCCCGTCTGAAACCCTCATCCACCAGGAGACGTCTTCGTGGAACGTGATCGACGAGTCAGGATTTACAACGCGCACTCATGGACCGGGATCAGCCTCGGGCTGTTTCTTTTTGTGGTGTGTTTCACGGGTTCAGTCGCCCTGTTTCACCACGAGCTGCAGTCCTGGGAAGATCCAGCCCGCCGAGTGGCGATGCCGGAATCGCCGATCCCGGTGCAGCCACTGGTCGATGACTGGGTGGCAGCTTACGCGCCCGAAAACATCACGTTTCTTGGCGTGCACATGCCGGACTTTTATGAGCCGTACTACATGGCGTTCGCCAACGTGCGGGAAGCCGAAGGTGAGCCCGTGGAATTCAGGCGTATTCGCTGGCATGCAGCGACCGGTGATGTTCTGCCGGAACGGGGTGACGGGCTGTCGACCTGGCTGCTCGACTTTCACCGTGACCTGATGTGGCCGGATGCGCTGGGCGGCCGGCAGATCGGGCGCGGCCTGGTCGGCATCGCCGGTGTCATCATGTTGTTGTCGATCATCACCGGCATCCTGACACACCGGAAAATCCTCAAGGAATTTTTCACCTATCGCACGAAAAAGACTGTGCGCGTGAAGTGGAAAGACGCGCACAACTTCCTCGGTATCTGGAGCCTTCCTTTTTCCACGATGATTGCCTTCACCGGCGCCTGGCTCGGCATCGTCGTATTGCTACTACCGATCACCGCCATGCTGGTGTTCAAAGGGGATACCGAGAAGGTGGTCGAAGTGGTGGCCGGCGCACCGGCCGAGCGTGCCGGCATCTCGGCGCCGATGATCAGCTTTGACGAAATGGCACAGCGGGAACACAGCACCCTCGGTGGCAAGCCGGTGTACATCTCGGCAACGCTCATCGGCGACAAAAATGCTGAGTACGTTGTGAATTACAAGCCGGAGTCCCGCCTGTTTTACTTCGAGAGTGAACGCGTCAGCGCCGTCACCGGGGAACTGCTGCCGGCGACCGGCTTGAATGAGCCGACGGCCGCAACGCGCACACTGGCCGCAATGTCGCCCCTGCACTACGGCACATTTGGCGGCGCCGCCTTGAAGTTTCTCTATCTCGGACTCGGGCTCGCGACCAGCGTCATGATAGCGCTCGGCAACATGGTCTGGATTGAACGACGAGCGAACAGCGCCGAAGGTTCACAGAGCCCGCAATTCTACGATCGCCTGTCTCGCCTTACCGCGGGTGTCTGCGCAGGCGTTGCGGTGGCGACGGTAGCGATCTTCTACACCGACGTTTTCTACCACGGTGACGAAGACGCCAGGATCTTCTGGATCGGCGTGACCTACTTCGGCGTCTGGCTCGCCGCCACGCTGTTTGCCTTTATCGCAGCCAACGGATACCGGGCGACTCGCACACTGACCGCGGTCACCGGCGTCAGCATGCTCGGCGTGCCGGTTTTGAGCTTCTTGTCCGCCGGGGAAATGCCGCTGGCGGCATTCGCGCGCGGACATCTCGCTGCACCGGCAGCTGACGCGACCATATTCGTACTCGGGCTGATCACGCTGATCGTGGCATACCGCCTACCCACCGAGAGAAAGGCGGAGAAAAATCGCCAGCGTCGCCGTGCCAAACCCGCAGCTGCCATGCTGGAAGAACTGGGAGAGGAAGCGGCCTGATTGCTGCTGTCAGCTCGCTAGCGGGGGTTGGCGCGAAGGTGCGCCAGCGATCCCGCCAGCGTATTCCGGATCAGGTGAAACTTTGAGAGGAACGCGTAGAACTTAAGCCTGTCCGGATACGGTTCGGCGTAGGTGCGCACACTGACCGGCTGGAAACCCAGCGGTTTTACAAAGTTGGCTATGTCGTCTGTGCCGATGCCCCACGGCATGCGCGGCGCCGTGTATTGCGGTGTCACCGCGAACCCTTTAAGAGTCTTACGCGAGAAGAACTGCGGGATCGTGTCGAAGTAAAGATCCGCACCCGGGAAACGAGCCGCGATGGCTGCCAGCAACTCCCGAACGTCTTGTTCCTCGAAATACATAAACAACCCGCTGGCGGAAATAAAAGGCGCATCGCAAGCATTCACCTCGTCCATCCAGCTGAGATCCAGTGCCGATTTGGCGATGCGTGTTTCTTCATCCGGCCTTTCGATCAGTTGTTCGCGCAAGGCACTGGCCTCGGGTACGTCAACGCTGTACCAGCGGATCGAATCCTCGTTGACCCGAAGTCGCTGACTGTCGAGCCCCTCTCCCAGCGCAATCACGGTCGGACAGCTTCGCCACGACGCGTACTCACGAACGAGGTCGTCACCCACTCGAGCACGAATCGCGTGAAACACCGACGGCTTGCCAAAATGCCCGGCGAAATCGAAATCCATTTTGCCAACAAGGTGTTCCGCCCATGGATCGGACACCAACGGATTGCGCTCCGCAGACGAGACAGCCCGGTTCCACAAAGGCCAAAGCATGGTTTCAGGGACGCCGGTCAGCGACGGGCGAATTCTGTCGACGGATTCCAGGGTGTGGTCGAGGACCATTGATTCATTCATGCTGAGATATTAATGCAAATGATTCTCATTTGCATTATTTATTGGCAAACTGACTGGCACCAATTCCCAGATTACGGGCCGACGAACACTCCATGCACAAAAAAGCCCCGACAAGCGGGGCTTTCGGTGAATGTCGGCCGAAAAATCAGAGCACTTTCTCGAACGCCTCCAGCTCGGGATGCCCGAGGTAGGTGCCTTTTGGCGCGCTGGCCTGCCGGTGTGCCTTTGAAAAAGCCTCGGACTCCGTCCAGGCGATAAACGCCTCCCGGCTTTCCCAGATCGAGTGCGAGGCATACAGCACATGGTCATCGGTGGTCGGGCCTTTCAGCAGTGAGAAAGACTTGAAGCCCGGGACCTCGTCCAGGTACGAGTCACGCTCACGCCAGACTTTCTCAAAACCCTCTTCAAAGCCGTGGGCAATCTTGAATCGGTTCATTGCAACAAACATCAGGTACTCCAGGGTGTCGTCAGTATCAGGAATGAATCACATGGCGATGGAGCTTGTCGTGCCACTCGACCTGGATCGGTGTCGAGTACACATCGCTCAGGAGTTGCTCATCCAGAACCTCAGCGACCGGTCCGTGGGCCACAATTTCGCCGTGCGACAAAAGCGCGATCGTATCGCAGAACCGGCTTGCCATGTTCAGGTCGTGCAACACGACCAGCGCACCGGCGCATCGGCGCACGTACTGCCGGGACAGGCTCAACAAGTTGATCTCGTGTGCGATATCGAGATTCGCCGTGGGTTCATCCAGCAGCAGGAAACGGGTCTCGGTCTGCTCCGGTGGCTGCCAGACCTGCAGCAATGCGCGGGCAAACTGGACGCGCTGCTGCTCGCCACCGGACAGTGTATTGAACGTGCGATTGAGCAGGTGCTCGATACGATTCTCGACGACCACCTGGCGCATCGCGCTGTGGTAGTGATTGCCATCGCCGTATTGGTCATCCAGCCAGCCCATCTCGAGAATTTCGGCGACTGAAAAATCAAACACTACCGGTGCCGATTGTGACACGACGCTGCGATGCCGGGCCACCGTCTTCGGGTCGAGCGTCGACAGTTCCGTGCCGTTCAGCTGCACTTGACCAGTCACGGGTCGATACTCACCGCTTAAGGTCTTCAAAAGCGTCGATTTGCCGGAGCCATTCGGCCCGACCAGCGCGAGCATCTCCCCGCGACGCACAGTGAGCCCGATCTGTTTCAGGATCCGGTTCCCGCCAAGTTCAACAGCGATATTGTCAGCGCTAAGTGTCATCGCGTGCGCATCCGGGCGATTAGCCACAGGAAGAACGGCGCGCCAAGCGCACTGGTCACCAAGCTGACAGGCAACTCCGCGGGCACTACGGCCGTCCTCGCGACCAGATCTGCAAGAATCGACAGCGCGGCACCGAGCAAACCCGCCGCGGGCAGGACAAAGCGGTTCGGCGCGCCGCCCATCAAGCGCACGAGATGCGGCACGACCAGGCCAACAAACGCGACGATCCCGGCCACAGCAACGCCAGCGCCAACAGCTGCCGCCGACGTCAGGATGACACGCCGTTTCAGACGCTCGACGTCGACACCGAGCGCGCGCGCCTCCGACTCGCCCAGCTGCAGCACGTCGAGTCCCCGAGCGCTTTTCAACAATATCACTGTCGCCGTCATCGCGATGGCTGCGGCGGGCAGTACACTCGCCCAGGTGGCACGCCCGTAGCTGCCCATCAGCCAGAACACGAGCGTGCGCAACTGCTGGTCATCGCTCAGGAAATTGAACGCACCGATGGCGACCGAACCCAGAGCATTGATCGCGATGCCGACAAGCAACATGGTCATTACGCTGAAGTTGCTGAAGAAACGCGCAAACGAGTACAGGAACAGGGTGACGAGGCCAGCACCGACGACTGCTGACAGTGGCACCAGGAACACCAACATCGACGACGACACGACGATGCCGGCTCCGAACACGATCATGCTCAGCGCACCGACCGCAGCGCCACTCGAGACGCCAATAAGACCGGGGTCGGCCAGCGGGTTTCGAAACAGCCCCTGAAGCGCGCCCCCGGCGACTGCCAGCGACGCTCCGACGCAAGCAGCCATCAGGACTCGCGGTCCTCGAATGTCCGTCAGGACCGTGTGTTGCATGGCACGCGCCGGGTCCGACGCGAAGAAATCCGTCAGGGCAATGTCGATCGCACCGGTAACCAGTGCGAACGCCGCCGTACCGAGCAAGGTGACAAACAGGCCTAGAACGACGTAACGACGCCGCTGCCGCTGTGTATCCACAGCGAAGACGCTGCCTTCAACGGAAGCGCTCATTGCGCCGTGGTCAATTCACCGCTTTGCAGCTTCGCCGCAAGTTCAACGGCGGCGGACAGCGTGCGTGGACCGAAGCCCAGCATGGTCATACCGTCCATGTCGATCAGTCGCCCATCGCGCGCCGCCGTGGTCAGGTTGATACCGGGCTGATCGAGCAGTGCACTGTGGCCACCGGCATCGTTGAGGCCTCGGGTGGGGATCACAATGAATTCCGGGTCAGCAGCGATCATCGCCTCCAGCGACAGGGGCTTCCAGCCGTCGAAACCGGCCAGCACGTTTTCTGCACCGGCCATCTCAAGCAAACCGTTACCGGATGTGTTGGCCCCGGCCCCGAGCGGCGATCCGTCACGAAGACCCAGCAGTACAGCTCCCCGGGGTTTGCGACCCGGCTGCCGGGCGTGAATCTGTGAAAGTGCTGCCAGTTCGTCTGCCAGCTCACTCTCGATGATGACCTCCGCCTCTTCGCTGATGCCGAGTACGGACGCTACGCAGCGAATCTTGCTGACAATGCCATCCGCCGTATGCACCTCAGGAACCATCACCGACGGTACACCGGTCGATTCGAGCTGCGACAGCACAGCCGGTGGGCCCATGTCGTCTTCGCCGAGCACCAGTGTCGGTGCCAGCGATAACACGCCTTCTGCCGATAGTGCACGCACATAGCCCACACTCGGAAACTGGCTCGCCTCTTCCGGGAAGTTGGACGTGGAATCCACGGCGACTATGCGGTCTTGCTGATCGAGGAAATACAGGATTTCTGTCAGTGAACCGCCAGCGACCGCGATTCGGGACGCATCATCAGCCGGCGCCTCGCAGGCCAGCGTTGCCTGCACAACGACGCTCAGGGCGAGCAGCAACAAACACCGACGCATCACGCTTCTCCGTCGCAATCTGCGGACACGCGGACGTCCGTGTGGACGGGGAGCTGCGGATGAACACGGACCTGAGGACGCAGTTTCCGCGCCCTGCAGATCACCGGAACGAAAATGAGACTGGCCACGATCGACTCCTTCGATGTGATCTGTACTGAGTCTAAAGTCTAAATGATAATCATTATCGCTTGCAACAAGGCCGTCGGGGTTTGCCTTGGTTGGCCAAAAAAAAAACCGCCGGTGGTGAACCGGCGGCTTTCCTGGGCTTGCGCCCTGCCTTGGTGCCCGTGGGGAGCGGGCTTTTTCAATCGCTTAGCCGACGAATGCGTTGCGCTCCGGCTTGGCAGCCGGCGCGTCTTCGCCTTTCATGGCGGCCAGCATGGTGTCGGCGTCGGAGACCTCGAACGGGTCAGTCGGGCAGTTGTCGTCGAATTCAGGTTCGACAAACAGGTGCTCGATCGTGCCGTCATTGACCAGCATCGAGTAACGCCACGAGCGCATACCGAAGCCGAGGTTGTCCTTGGCGACCAGCATGCCCATCTTGCGCGTAAACTCGCCGCTGCCGTCCGGCAGCATCTTCACATTTTCCAGGCCGAGGTGTTTGCCCCACTGGAACATGACAAAGGCGTCGTTGACGGACAGACAGTAGATTTCGTCGACACCCAACGCCTTGAACTCACCGTAGAGTTCATCGAAGCGCGGTGCATGCGTCGACGAGCAGGTCGGTGTGAACGCGCCCGGAAGTGCAAATACGACGACTTTCTTGCCTTTGAAAATGTCGTCGGTCGTCACGTCCTGCCAGCGGAACGGGTTGTCGCCGCCGACGCTTTCATCACGGACGCGCGTCTTGAAGGTGATGTGGGGAACCTTGTTGGGGGTCATTTCCTAATCCTTATTGTATGTTAATTCGATGTGCTGCAAGGAGTTAGCCGCGCACTCTAACCAGCCGTCCGGGAGGGGGCAATACCAAGCGTCCAGAAGTTACAGAACAGTTACGTTTTGCAGGTGTTTCCGAGGATTTCAAGGCGTAAGCAGCGCAAATACGCACCCGTGTCGACCGCCCAGGTGACAGCGGCTCCACAGACCGTCCATAGCGGTCTGTCACCTCCCTTTCCGTTCCGCTGAGCAACGCCAGGAGCCGCGACGGGGTCTCGGTGGTAAAACTGCGTCCACCGACTGATCACTGGGATTGGCGCACGCTGCTGCCCCGCGCCCGGTTGCCGTCGCGCCAATCCCGGTACACTGTCGGCAACACCGCCCACCGGAGTCACCATGCTGCTTTTCATTGTCGCAGTGAGCGTCGTCCTGATCGCTTCGTTTCTGTGCTCTATTTTTGAATCGGTCCTGCTATCGGTCACACGGCCACAGATCCAGAAACTGGTCCAGGACGGGCGCCGGGCCGGCAAGCTGCTGACGCGATTTAAAGAGAACATCGACGTGCCGATAGCGGCAATTCTGATTCTGAATACCGCCGCGCACACAGTCGGTGCCGCCGTAGCAGGAGCGAGCTACACCGAGGTGTTCGATCCGGGCACGCTGTGGTTGTTCACCATCGTATTCACGCTGGCGGTGCTGCTGTTCACCGAGATCATTCCAAAAACGCTCGGCGTCTCCTATGCGCCACTGCTCGCCACACCAGTGGCTTATGGGATTCAGTCACTGACCATCGTGCTCAAGCCACTGGTGCTGATCAGCGAACGTATCTCGCGTTCATTGCGCGCCAATTCCGATGTGCCGGTGACTTCGCCCGAGGAAATTCGCCTGCTGGCGTCACTCGGTCGCAATGAAGGCGTGGTTGGCAAACGCACGGCCGGCATGATCGTCGGCGCGACCCATCTCGGTGAGCTACGGGTCAGCGACGTAATGCTGCCGCGTGAGGAAGTGCACTTTCTGTCGCACACGATGAGCTGCGACGATGCTTTGGACATTGTTCGCGAAACCGGGCACAGCCGCTTTCCCTATTCGCCAAGTGGTGAAATCGACGATATCAGCGGCGTCATTCTCACCAAGGAACTGCTGTACGGCCAGCTCTTGGATGGCAGTGCCACGATCGACTGGGCGTCGCTGAGAAAAGACGTGCTTACTGTGCCGGAAACGCTGACTCTGCCGCGCCTGCTGCGTACGTTTCAGGAGAGCCATCGGCACCTTGCCATCGTCGTCGACGAGTACGGCAGTATCAAAGGCATCGTGACACTTGAGGATGTGCTCGAAGAGATCGTCGGTGACATTTACGATGAGAGTGATCAGCCAACGAAAGATATCGTCCGGCGCAAGGACGGCACCTTGTACGTGAAGGCCAGTGTTGACCTTCGCAAACTGTCCGCGGCGTTGGAAGTCACCTGGCAGCCTGAAGACGAGGTCACCACGGTCGGCGGCCTGGTCAGCGAAAAGCTCGAACGAATTCCGGTGGTTGGCGACTCGGTTGAATGGAACGACCACTGGATCACCGTGATCCGCGCCGATCGCCAGCGGGCAACCAAGCTGTCAGTGCGCAAACGTGACTGAGCGGTCGGTGCGCCGAGCGAGCCAGGTGAAAATCGGGTAGGATTTCGAGTGGAGATGGAACCGGGGGTGAACGATGTTAAGTATCCGATCAGGTGTGAATCTGTCGATGGCCGTCTTGCTGAGCGTGGCCACGGCGCCGCTGGCACTGGCTGATAATCACAATTCGCTGGAAGATGCCGGGTTCGAATCCCAGACTTCGGGCGACAACGGTGGCTGGCGCCTGTTTCAGATCAGCCTGTATTCACGCAATCATGCCCACAGCGGCGAATGGTCCATGTACAACGGCGGGTACAGCCGGCGCATGGCAACACCGCCCTACACCATCGGCAACGATTCCGGCGGTTTCCAGGAATTCAGCGCAAGGCCTGGGTCAAAATGGCGCCTGACGGGCTATGCACTGTCACCGACGAAACTGGTCGGAAGTCCGGCATTTGGCCTGATTCAGCTGTCGTTCTTCGACGCCAGCGGCAGGGATCTCGGTGCCGTCGAAACGCAAGACAGCATCAGCAAAGCCAAACTGTCGGCGGAATTCAACAGTAACAGCCCTGTCGATGAGTGGGTTCAACTGGATACCGGTACCGCGACCGCGCCGGAGGGGACGGCATTGATCCGCGCTTTCACTATTTTTGTGGACCACTCGGCGAGCAATACCAGCCAGGGGGTTTACTTCGACGATCTCGTGCTCTGCGAAGTTGACGACAACGGTGATTGCAGCAACGAGGAAACGCCCTAGCCCGCCAGCAATTCGTTGAATCGAGCACTCGGGCGCATCACCGAAGCCGCTTTGTCCCTGTTTAGGTAGTAGTACCCCCCGAGGTCAGTGGCGTCGCCCTGCACCTCTCGAAGTTGCGCCACAATCTCCTCCTCGTGCTGTGCAAGCGATGCGGCCAAACCGGAAAAAGCGGATTTCAGGTTGGCGTCGTCGTTCTGTCCGGCAAGCGCCTCGGCCCAGTACAGAGCCAGGTAGAAATGACTGCCGCGGTTGTCCAGCTCACCCGTTCGTCGTGACGGCGAACGCCCCTCGTCCAGCAATTTCTCCGTTGCCGCATCCAGAGTTCTGGCAAGCACAGCGGCGCCCGCGTTGCCGGTCTTCTTGGCAATGTCCTCAAAGGATACGGCCAGTGCCAGCAACTCGCCGAGAGAGTCCCAGCGGAGGTGATTTTCTTCCACCAGCTGCTTGACGTGTTTAGGTGCTGAACCTCCGGCGCCGGTTTCGAACAGGCTGCCGCCCGCCATCAACGGCACGATCGACAGCATCTTGGCACTGGTGCCCAACTCCATGATCGGGAACAGGTCCGTCAGGTAGTCGCGTAGGATATTGCCGGTTGCGGCAATGGTGTCGATACCACGAATCACGCGTTCGAGAGAGTAGCGCATGGCGCGCACCTGCGACATGATCTGGATATCGAGACCGCTGGTGTCATGGTCAACGAGGTGCTTTTTCACCTTTTTGATTAGCTCAGCCTCATGCGGTCGGTACGGGTCCAACCAAAACACCACCGGGGTTTCCGAATCGCGAGCGCGGTTGACGGCGAGTTTGACCCAGTCCCGGATTGATTCGTCCTTGACCTGGCACATGCGCCAGATATCCCCTTGCTCCACATTCTGGGTGAGCAATACCTCGCCCGAGTCGAGATCGGTAATATTGGCGACGCCGTTCGCCGTCACTTCGAAGGTCTTGTCGTGTGAACCGTACTCTTCGGCTTTCTGCGCCATCAGGCCGACATTGGGGATGCTGCCCATGGTCGCCGGATCAAAGGCGCCGTGCCACTTACAGAAATTGATCATCTCCTGGTAGATGCGGGCAAAGGTCGACTCGGGCATGACCGCCTTGCAGTCGTGTTGTCGGCCATCCGCGCCCCACATCTTGCCGCCGGAGCGGATCATAGCGGGCATTGACGCATCGACGATGACATCGCTGGGGGAATGGAAGTTGGTAATGCCCTTCGCCGAGTCGACCATCGCCAGTGGCGGGCGATGTTCGTGGCAGGCGTGCAGGTCCTCGATGACCTCATCCCGCAGCGACGCCGGCAGGGATTCAATTTTCTCGAATAGGTTTACCATGCCGTTGTTTACGTTGACCCCGAGCTCGTCAAACAGCTTGCCGTGTTTATCGAACGCGTCCTTGTAGAAAATACGCACGCAGTGACCGAACACAATCGGGTGTGACACCTTCATCATCGTTGCCTTGACGTGCAGCGAAAACAGGATGCCCGCCTCGTGGCAGTCTTCAAGCTCGCGTTCGTAAAACTCGCACAAGGCTTTCTTGCTCATGAACATACTGTCAACCACCTCGCCCTGCCGCAGCGCGATTTCCGGCCGCAGCACAATGGTTTCGCCGCTGTCAGTGATCAACTCCATCTTTACGCGGCGAGGCTCATTCAGTGTGATCGATTTTTCACCGTGGTAGAAATCGCCTTCATGCATGTGCGACACGTGGGTACGTGACCAGTGCTTCCACTCGCCCATCGAATGCGGGTTTTTCCTGGCGAAATTCTTGACTGCTGTTGGCGCCCTGCGATCGGAATTCCCCTCACGCAAGACCGGGTTGACCGCACTGCCCAGCACTGTGGCATAGCGCGCTGCGATCTCCATCTCTTCATCGGATTGCGGATCGTCCGGATAATCGGGCAGGTCGAAGCCGTTACTGCGCAACTCGGCAATCGCGGCGGTCAACTGCGGTACTGAAGCGCTGATGTTCGGCAACTTGATGATGTTGGTCTCGGGCACCTGGGTCAGCTTCCCTAGCTCCGCAAGGTTATCCGGAAACGCACTGGCGTCTGCCAGCCGCTCCGGAAACGCCGCCAGAATTCGCGCCGCCAGGGAAATATCAACCTGCTCCACGTCGATACCGGCGACCGATGCAAATCGCTGAATGATCGGATACAGCGAATACGTTGCCAGCATCGGTGCTTCGTCCGTGTAGGTGTAAAGGATCTTTGCGCTCATGGTGCCTTCCCGTGGTTTGCATGGTCGGGGCTCGCACAGCGATCGACGCGCGGCTCCCCGGGCCGCTTTATTTATGCCGGTAGTGTAAACCGACACACGGCAAATCGCTCATCCGACACCATCAACGTTGGTGGAGACGTGCCAGCGGGAGCCCGTCGCCTCGAATCGAACGAGCCGCAACGACGTGGTGATACCATAGCGCCGCTATTCATTCTTGCCGCGATGTTTTTCAAAGTGGCGGAATCTACTCACATCCACCTCGCGGCGCCGCACAAAAGGAAAGCATTACCGCAATGCATCAAATCACATCATGAGCCAGCGAACACGAGATCAAATTCCGGTGACAGTGCTGACCGGCTTCCTCGGCAGTGGCAAGACCACCGTTCTCAACCATTTGATCCATCAACCCGAGTTGAGCCGTACCCTCGTCATCATCAACGAGTTCGGCGAAATCGGACTCGATCATCAACTCGTGACGCAAAGTGTTGACGACGTGGTCGTCGAGATGTCGAGTGGTTGCCTTTGCTGCACGATACGTGGCGACCTGGTGAGAACACTGAGAGACGCTCCGGGCCGATTTGCCCGCGGTGGCGAGCTCTGGTTTGACCGCGTCATCATCGAGACGACCGGATTGGCTGATCCGGCGCCCATCTTGCACACGCTGATGACGGACCCTGTCATTGCACCACGATTCCGTCTCAACGGTGTCCTGACCGTCGTCGACGCCGTGAACGGCAGTGCAACGCTGGATCAGCAGAAGGAGTCCATCAAACAGGTGGCCGTCGCAGATCACCTGGTGCTAACCAAGACGGATCTGGTCGAGACGGACGCACTTAATCCATTGCAGTCTCGTTTGCGCAGTCTTAATCCGATCGCAAGCCAGACTGCGGCCAATCACGGCGAGGTTGATCCGTCACTGGTGATCAATGCCGGACCCTACGATCCAGCGAGTAAATCGCTGGATGTCCAGACTTGGCTGAATGATGAGCTCTTCTTGCACTCGCACGATCACGATCACAGTCACGATCATAGTCATGGTCACGACGATCACGATCATGCACATAACGATGTGAATCGGCACGACGAGGCCATTCGTGCCCTGTGCCTGACGATCGATGAACCGATTGCGGCCGATGCCTTCGACGCCTGGCTGGAAGGCCTGATGCTGCTGCGCGGCGAGGATATCCTTCGCATTAAGGGCCTCATCAACATCGACGGGCTATCGGGCCCAATGGTGCTGCACGGCGTACAGCACGTACTGCATCCACCGGCCGCACTGCCGGCATGGCCCAGCGAGGATCTCCGCACGAAAATCGTGTTCATCACACGCAACATCGACAACACGGTGCTCCGCGACACGGTCAAGATGCTGCACAACCGGGAATCACGGCCGGCCTGACGCCGCATAGGCGGATTCCACGAAGACGACGTAGGACCGCCATCAAACGGCGACACCCGAGCACCAAAAAGGGCCTCCGATGAGGCCCTTTGAGTCTTGCAACTCACTTGTCGAGCAGGTGCGCGTCAAGGCATTGCTTCAAACGACCTTGATCACTCCGTGGTTGTCACAGTGATCCCCGTGCGGATGATGCAGATGCCCATCCACCAGGTAGTCAACGTGATCGCCATGCGGTACGGCCGGGTGACCACAGTCTGGTCCATGCACATGATCATCGTCATGACCTTCGCACTGGTGCGGCGCGCAGGCGTCCGGATTGACTTCCGAAACCGCAATTACGTGCTCGTCGTAATGATCCTCGTGAGCACAGTGCAAATGGCCATCGTGCAGATAGCCGACGTGATCACCGTGCTGGACAGCGACATGGCCGCAGCCTGGACCGTGCACGTGCTCGTGGTTTTCGTGAATCTTGTGGCTCATGGTGTTTTCTCCAGATTATTGATGAATGGCTGAATTCGGGTCGGCATGCTCTAGGACGTTACGGATCAGTGTCTCTACATGTTCATCCGCCAATCGGTAGTACATATCCCGCCCGTCTCGCCGACGCGTGACGAGGTCCTCAACCAGCAGGACTCTCAGGCGTTGCGATGTCGTCGACATTTCGGCATCGGTCAGCAACGCAATCTCGGAGACCTGATGCTCTCCTGACAACAGGAGCTCAAGAATCCGCAGTCGTTCAGGATCACCGGCTGCTCTTAGCATTCCCGCTGCACGCTCACGTATCACCTGATTCGCTACGGCAGATCGGGCTTCGGTGTTTTTAAGCGTTCTAGCCATGCAAAGCTTATTTCCTGATTATTCATTAATTCATTATATGATGATATATAAAACAGCAGGCGATGACAATGGACGTCTTCGCTAACCAGATGCCTCACCAACGTCGAGTCCCACGTGGAACAGCTTTTCTTGCCGGTCAGCCGTCAACGCACCCGCTGGCGAAAGTTCACGCCGGAAGCCGGCTTGGTCGCAAAAAATCTGTCTACGATTCAAACGACAGGCAAAAAAAACGGCGGCCCAAAGGCCGCCGTTCTTACCATCGCTGGTAATCGAGCCGGGGTTTAGTCGAAGACGAACTTGACGCCTACGGTGTAAACACGACCCATGGTGTCGTACAGACTCGGGAACGTGTTACCCGAGTTGAACGAGGTCGATCCCGTGTTGTTACCGAGGATCGGCGGCTGCTCATCCGTGATGTTGGCAATGAGGGCCGAGATGCGAATGTCTTCGCTGAACGTGTAACCGAAGTTCAGGTCGAAGTAGTTCTGCGAATCCACGCTGCGGAACGCTTCAAACAGCGTTGCTGCTTCGTTTTCCTGTGCGTCCATCTCACCGATGTGGCGCCAGGTCAGCGTGCCGTCGAACTCATCCAGCATCCAGTTCACACGGAACACGGAGCGGAACTCCGGAACCGGATCACAGGACGTACCGTAGCGACCGTTGCAGTCCACAACCGGCGATGCCGCTGTAGTCTGGAACTCGTTGGTCAGGTACTTGTGCGCCGTCCAGGCAAAGCCCAGGTCACCAAAGCGGCCAATGTCGTAGCCGTTTGAGGTGACGTTCAGGTCGATGCCTTCAGCCTGGAACACAACGAAGTTGGTAAAGAACGCCGGCGTACCGGTGCTGCTCTCACCCAACGCGCCACCGATACGTACGATACCGCCACAAATGGCCGGATCACCGAGCGTGTAGCAGAGGTCCAGGGACTCCTGACCGGTCGGGGTGTCGATGTAGTCGTTGATCTCGATGTTGTACCAGTCGAGAGAGATCGTCGTGTCAGCCTGCAGCCAATCGAACTCCGGCTGCCAGACAACACCGAAGGTCGTCGTGCGTGCTTCTTCGGGTTCCGGCAGGTTGTTCGGGTCCGTACCGGAGAAGACGTTGACCTGACCGGAGATGATGTCGGGAACCGTGCCAACCTGGCTCGGCAGCATGCCCGTGTCGACACAGCGCTGGAACAGTTCAGAGCCAGGCTGCGGCGGGTTCGGGTTACCGATAGAGCAAGGATCAAGCGTCGCGTTGTCCAGGCCCGTGGTGATCGGGCTGAACAGTTCGCCAATGTTGGCGACACGAACAGCCTGCTGTTCCATCAGGCGGAAACGCAGACCCGGCACGACTTCGTAGCTGAGGCCAATCTTCCACGACTCCGTGCTGCCCTGAATGCTGTAGTCAGCAGAACGGAAACCGGCTTCGAGGCTCAGGCTTTCAACGAAATCACGGCCCTGGATCAGCGGCACGATAGTTTCGAAAAAGAACTCATCCGAGCTGTACTCACCCGCAATCGGCAGGCGGTTACCACCGGCGCCACCCTGACAGCTGGCCGGAGCAAGCTTCAGGCATTCGTCAGGCGATGACGTTGCGGAGTAAGACATGAAGTCCACACCGATGGCCACAGAAACAGACTCATCAGCTGTCGGCAAACGCAGCGGCTCGATGAAGCCGTCGATCTGGCCGGAAACAATCTCCAGTTCGGACTGACGGATGTCGCTGGCGATGGCGATGAAGAAGCCATCGTCACGCTGTTCCTGCGTGATCGAGCCCACCGGTCCGAAGATGTTAATCGGTGTACACGGTGCGGAGGTAACAACACCTCCAGGCGTGATGCACTGATTCGCGTCCACGGTGTTGATGCCCGCGGCCAGGTTGGTCAGGTTGGTAAAGCCGTCGCGTGTTTCGACGAAGTCCGACACACCGCGCTGGTACGACACATCAAAGTTGAAGTTTTCGAACTGACCCGGCAGCTGGCCTCGTGCGCCAATGGCGTACTGGAAGTAGTCCGTGTCGAAAATACCGGTACGCGGTCCCAGCTCCAGCGTGCGCCGGCGAGCCGTGGACGTGAACGCGTCCTGCTCGTCAAACACACCGTCGTTGTTCAGATCCTGGATGCCGACCGAGGTGAAACCCAACGGATCCGCAGCGATAGCGGACTGCAGGGCAGCGAGTTCGTCGAGATCATCCTGCGTCGGCATACCGAGGCCCTGAATCTCGGCGATGCGGTCATTCGTCTGCGTGACGAAGCTCGCAGCACCCGCATTCAGGTCGCCGATGATCGTCTGGCGAGTCGCGTCGGTGAAAAACGGGTTGAGCACCGGAATCGTGAAAGCTGTACCAAACGTGCCTGACGGCGCGATCTGGAAAGCAGACTCATTGCTCGAGAAAATCACCTGCGCGTACAACTCGACATTGTCCGACACTTCGTAATGAGCGATGGTCGTCGCGTTCGTACGATCCTGCGGCGTCTGGTAGTAGTTGAACGGGTTGAAGTTAAAGCGCGCGCATTCATCCTGCACCAGCGATCCGTCATCGCGGAACTGATACGAGTTACCGCTGCGCAGGTTCAACGTCGCCGGAATCGCCGTCGTGGAACCGACGCCCGACGAGTGTGCCGTCGTGAACGACGTATTACCCGAGCAGGCCGCGTCCGGTTCTGGCGGCGGAGAGCCGAGACCGGAGCCCGTGCTCGACGATACGCCGAACAGACCGAACTCGCGTTCACCAAGCAGAACCGAGCCACGTTGTGTGCGGCCACCGGCAATGGTCACGTTACCGCGGCCGTCGTCGAAATTGACGCCGAACATCGCGTTGATCCAGCTGGTGTGACCACCACCGCCGTTCACTTCGTCACCGGAATCCATGTCCGAGAAGCCCCAGTCGACTTCGACACCCTCGAAGTCGCTGCGAAGAATGAAGTTCACAGCACCGGACATAGCGTCAGAACCGTAGGTCGCCGATGCGCCGCCCGTGACGATGTCCACACGCTCAAGCATGTTCACCGGAATAACATCGGTCGTTACAACACCGTCGATGTCATAAGGCGTCAGGCGCTTGCCGTTGACCAGAACGAGCATGCGCTCGGGCCCAAGACCACGCAGGTCGAGGGTTGCCTGGCCGGCCGTGCCGTTGTTCACGTTTTCACCGTCGCCGGGGATCGTGATCGGCAGGTCGCGCAGGACCCTTTCAATATTCGGCGTCTGGCGAAGCGCGATTTCATCGGCGCCGATCGAGGTTACCGGGCTGGCCGCTACGACATTCGAATTCTGAATGCGAGTACCGGTTACCACCACCTCTTCGACTTCCGCGCCTTCATCTTCCTGAGCAAGCGCAGGCACGGTTAAACCGGCCAGTGCACCCCCCAGCAAGACGCTCCCAGCGAGCCGTCTTACAGTAGTTTTAAAGGTCATTCCCAAATCTCCCTAGTTCATAGATAGAACATAATCGTTGTACGACAATTGTTGTCGAACTGCAACATTGTGTGCCGCATGATTTAGACACTTTTGCGGGGAATTGGGTTTAGATGTTGGTAAAATACAACAATATTTTTCACACAATGAAACGTGACTTCGCACAACCACGGCAACACTGCGTGTGGCAGGGGTCGTAGATCGCAGCTACGGCGCGGACTTTCGACCCACAGCCGCCCTGCATCACGGGGAAAATCGGCGGAAAAACGATTTAGTGTTCGCTTGCGGCCCGGGCGAGCTGAACACCCGGCATCGCTTCAAGGGCCTTCAGGACCTCACGGGTCAGATCCCAGCGATTGAAACCCTGCGCACCCCAATCGAGGCCGCGTCGGACAATCACCAGGTCGTGACCAGGTACAATGATGACGTACTGACCGCGACTACCGGCGGTCGCGTAGGCATCCGCAGGGACATCCGTTCGATCATCCGGCACCAGCCACCACTGGCCGCCGTAGAAGTTGCTGCGCCCGGCAGTCGCCGGTGCCGGCGTGCGGACAAAGTCGATCCATTGCTTGGAAATCAGCTGTTCGCCATTCCAAACGCCACCCTGTGCATACAGCAATCCGAATCGACCCAGATCGCGAGCGTTTGTGTACAACTGGGAACCGAGAATGAAGTCGTGAAACCGATCGGCGCTGACCAGTGTGTTGCGCATGCCGATTTTGTCGAGCAGTGCCTTTCGAGGGAACTGCTGGTACGCCTCGTCTGATCCGAGCGCCTGCTTCATCGCATAGACCGCCAACAACGTGTCGTAGTTCTCGTAATTCCAGAAGGTGCCCGGCGTACGAACCAGCCCTCGATCCACCATGCCGTGAATCGAGCTCTTGCCGGCCCAGTACGCCAGTCCCGACCCGGTTGCATACTCCCGGTTAAAGCTGTCGACCGGGCTTCGCCTGAATGGAAACCGTTGGTGGTTACACATGCACGGCGGAACAGCGAATCGACGAAATGACCTGCAGAACTGTCTACACAGTCTTACGACAAAGGCGCAGGTCGTGTGTCGACGATAACCAACCTGACTAAGACACCCGGCGTGCCATTGATCTACGATTCCCGGTATTGCGGCCTTTCGATGAGGCCGAGGAACCCTGACTCCGCCGGCGTTTTCTCTTGCGAGAAGGTTGCTGCGTTCGCCCTGATTTTACCGGCTCTGCTTTGATACGCGGATCCGGTTCATACCCGGGTATGACTTGCTTGGTGATCTTGGCTTGAAGCAACTTCTCAATATCGGCCAGCAACTTATGCTCGTCGACACACACGAGCGATACCGCATGCCCCTGATGACCTGCACGGGCCGTTCGCCCGATTCGATGCACATAATCTTCCGGCACGTGCGGCAGTTCATAGTTCACGACATACGGTAAGCGCTCAATGTCGAGGCCTCGTGCAGCCACATCGGTCGCGACCAGGACGCGGACTTTGCCGTTTTTGAAATCCTGCAGTGCCCGCAAACGCGCACCCTGGGATTTGTTGCCGTGAATCGCGGCCGATGTCAGCCCATCCGATTCCAGCTGCGTCGCCAGTCTGTTGGCTCCGTGCTTGGTGCGGGTGAATACCAAAACCTGTCGCCAGTTTTGTGAACCGATGGTGTGCGACAACAATTCGCGCTTCCGTCGTCGATCAACCGGGTACACAACCTGGTCAATCCCCTCCGCCGGCTTGCCGTTTTTAGCAACGCTGATTTCCTTCGGCTCGTTCAGGAGATCCACCGCGAGGCGCCGGATGTCTTTTGAAAACGTCGCCGAGAACAACAGGCTTTGCCGATTCTCCGGCAAGCTTCGGAGGATTTTACGAATGTCCCGAATGAAGCCCATGTCGAGCATGCGATCCGCTTCATCGAGAACCAGGCACTCAATAGCACCGAGATCGATTGTCCCCTGCTGCATGTGATCGAGGAGTCGCCCGGGCGTCGCGACAACGATATCCACGCCCTTACGCAACTTTGCAGCCTGCGTCCTGATATTGACGCCACCGTAGATAATCGCCGCCCGGAATGGCAGATGACGCCCATAACACCGCACACTCTCAGCAACCTGGGCGGCCAGCTCCCGGGTCGGGACCAGGACGAGAGCCCGGACGCGTCGCCGATTGACGCTGCCTTCCTGGAGGCGCTGCAACATGGGCAACGTAAACCCTGCTGTCTTGCCTGTCCCCGTCTGGGCACCGGCAAGGACATCACGCCCTTCGAGGATAAGCGGTATAGCGAGCTGCTGGATCGGGGTTGCCGTTTGGTAACCCTGTTCGTCGATTGCACGCAGCAATTCGGCCGACAGGCCGAGTTGATTAAATAACACGGGAATTCTTGCTCCGAAACCGCCCGATACGATGGCGGCACAGTGCCGCAAAAGTCTCGATCCAGGCTGGGTTTCCTGAGTGGCTACGCCAGCCGCAGGATTGCGGCGGGTAGTTAGTGGCGCTGATCGATAGGCGCCAGAACGCTGCGCACTATAGCAGAGTTGGGCCGAGAGCCAAGGACTTGTTGTTCTTGAGTGGCGGGGGCAGGATTGACTGACTCGGTTCGGCTTTGGCCGATCCTCACCCCGTCTTCCTCGATAGTGCGTCATATTTGAAAACACCAACGTTTCTATCCGGACGGGCGCCTGCGGCGTCCAAAATGCTCACGCATTTTGTTGAACGAAGCTCCCCTCCTGATCCCCACACTGCCAAACGAAAAAGGGCCCCTGAAAGGGACCCTTTTGCGTTTGGTAGCGGGGGCAGGATTTGAACCTGCGACCTTCGGGTTATGAGCCCGACGAGCTGCCAGACTGCTCCACCCCGCATCGGCAGGCTGCGCATATTACGGAGTTGACCAGACCATTACAAGCCGGTGGGTCGACTTTTTAGCTCATCACCTGGACGCATATCGCCCACAGCCAACCCGGCAGAATTCCGAGCCCCAGCACGGCGACCGAATTGAGACTCAGGACAACACGGGTGTCTCCGCCGGCCTGGAAGACCGCCTGGTCCTCCGCCTCTTCAAAATACATGTACCAGATCACCCGGAGGTAGTAGAAGGCACCGATAACCGACGCCAGCACCATCAGCACGGACAGGCCGATGAAACCCGCATCCAGCACCGCACTGATTGCACTCAGCTTGCCAAAAAAGCCAACAAACGGCGGGATGCCGGCGAGACTCAGCATCAGGAACATCATCATCAGCGCAAACCACGGACTGCGCTCATTCAGACCCTTGAAGTCCGCAATCGTCTCGGCCTCATAGCCGCCACGACTGAGCAAGATCACCATGCCAAACGAGCCAAGACTCGCGACCACGTAGGTCAGCGTGTAAAACAGTGCGGCTGCATAGCCGTCACGTGTCCCTGTCATGATCGCCAACAGGATAAAACCTACATGGGCGATCGTCGAATACGCCAACATGCGTTTGATGTTGGTCTGTGCGATCGCAACGACATTGCCAATGATCAGTGACAAGACGGCCACCACCGCGATCATGTCCGCCCAGACGTCATGTACGGTACCCAGTCCGTCGACGAGGATACGCATTAGCAAAGCCAGCGCGGCCAGCTTCGGAGCCGAGGCGATGTACAGGGTGACGGGGCTGCGCGCGCCCTGGTAGACGTCGGGGATCCACATGTGAAAAGGCACGGCGCCGAACTTGAAGGCAATGCCGACTACCAGGAATGCAATGCCGAACCACAGTGGCAGTCCGTTGATTGACGGATCCGCGTCGATGGCGGCCGCTATCTGATCAAACTGCACTGCACCTGTTGCGCCGTACACCCAGGAGATGCCATACAGCAGCGCGCCCGACGCAATTGCACCGAGCACGAAGTATTTCATCGCTGACTCCGCCGACGTTACGTTGTTTCGGTCGACTGCGACCAGCGCGTACAGCGACAGCGACAGGGTCTCAAGACCCATATACATGGTAAGCAAGCTGTTTGCCGAAACCATTATCAGGATGCCGAGCAGCCCGAACAGTCCGAGGAGATAGAACTCCCCTTTGTGCAGCCTGTTCGCCGCCAGATAGTCCCGCGCGTACAAAAAACACACCGCGACCAAGCCGACTGCAGCGAGCTTCAGGACTTGTGAGAATGCGTCCGACACATACGATCCGGAAAAGGCCAATGTGCGCCCGTCCGGTGCAGCGTGCAGCACGGCCAACATCGTGACGGCGAGGCAGGCCAGCGTCAGCCAAAATGTCACAACGCGTCGCTCATCGTCGATGAACAGATCGACAAGCAGCACAACGCAGATCGAGCTGAGCAGAACAATTTCGGGCAGTGCGGCCTGGATATTCATCGCGTCCATAGGATCTACAGTTTCGACTGGCCGAGCTGGAGGACCAGGTTTTCAATCGTCGCATTCATCATGTCGACCAGGGGTGCAGGCCAAAGACCGAGCAACAACACCGATACGGCGAGGACCGACAGGACGACAAACTCGCGGGCATTCAGGTCTTCCAGCGTCGCAACCTTTTCGTTGCCGATATCGCCGTAGACAACGCGCTTCACCATCCACAGCGTGTAGCCAGCACCGAGGATCAGCGTCGTCGCCGCGAGAAACGCGATCCAGAAATTGGCTTTGAAGCTTGCGATGATCACCATGAACTCACCGACAAACCCGGACGTACCCGGTAGACCGGCATTCGCCATCGCAAAAAGCACCATAAATCCTGCAAACATCGGCATGGTGTTGGCGACGCCGCCGTAATCCGAAATCGCGCGGCTGTGAACGCGGTCGTAGAGCACACCCACGCACAGGAACATCGCCCCCGAGATCAAGCCATGCGACACCATCTGCACCATACCGCCGGACATACCGAGCGCAGAGCCACTGCCCCCGTCGATGAACCAGACCAGGAAAAAGCCGAGCGTGACAAACCCCATGTGCGCAATCGATGAGTATGCAATGAGTTTTTTCATATCGCGCTGCATCAACGCGACCAGACCGATGTAAACGACCGCAATCAAAGACAGTGCGACCATCAAACCTGCGAAGTATTGGCTCGCATCGGGCGTGATCGGCAGCGACAGGCGAACGAATCCGTATCCGCCCATCTTCAGCATGATCGCCGCAAGGATGACAGAGCCACCGGTCGGCGCCTCCACGTGTGCATCCGGCAGCCAGGTGTGCACAGGCCACATCGGCACCTTGACGGCAAACGCCAGCAGGAACGCGATGAAAATGAATTTCTGTGCGGTCAGGCTGATCGGCGCCTGCATGAAACTGAACAGGTCGAACGACCCGGTCTGGCGATACAGGTAGATGAAGGCCACCAGCATCAGCACGGAACCGAGGAAGGTGTACAGGAAGAATTTGATCGTCGCGTATATGCGCCGCTTGCCGCCCCAGACGCCGATGATCAGAAACATCGGCACCAGCATGGCTTCCCAAAACACATAAAAAAGCACTGCGTCGAGCGCCGAGAACACGCCGACCATCAGACCCTCGAGAATGAGGAACGCAGCGAAGTACTGGGCAGGGCGACGACGAATCGACTCCCAGCCGGCAACGATGACCAGCGGTGTTATGAACGTCGTCAGCAGAATCAGCGGCGCAGAAAACCCGTCCACACCGAGGTAATAGTCAATGCCTAGCGACGGAATCCAGCGCATGCGTTCGACGAACTGCATCGCCGCTGTCGATGTATCGAACTCCGTGTACAGCGGAATGCTGCAGAGGAAGGTAAGAACCGCGATGGCCAGTGCCGCGATTCGCATTACGCTTGCGCGTGACGACGACGCATCGCCGTCATCGCCGAACGCCAGCAAAGCAGCACCACCGAAGACAGGCAGCCAGATCAGCAGGCTGAGGAGGTGTGAAAACGCCATAGCCTCGTCCTCAGCGCAACCAGATCAGCCAGCTCAGAATCGCGGCCAGGCCGATGATCATCGCGAAGGCATAGCTGTACAGGTAACCGGTCTGGATATTTCGCACAATCGACGCAACTCGCCCAACCGTATTTGCCGTGCCGTTCACGATCCAGCCGTCGATCACCGTCTGGTCTCCCCATTCCGACAGAAAACTGCCGATACGGCGGCCGCCGCCGGCGAAGCCCTTAATCCACAGATCGTCAAAAAAGTACTTGCGCTCCAGCAGGACGTACAAGCCGTGGAATCGTTTGTGCAGGTTCTCGGGGATGTCCGGCCGCTTGAGCCACAGGAACCACGCCAGCACGACACCGACTAGTGCAAACCAGAAGGCCAGAGTCATCGGTGCATGCAGCAGCAGCGCGAGACTGGACTCCCATTTTTCCGTCGACAATGTGGCCAGCACGTCCCGTGCCGGGCTCACCTGGA
>JBCCNM010000038.1:0-23006 GCA_039025835.1 Pseudomonadota bacterium
GTCACGCAGTGTGACGTGACCAACGCGCACTCCAGCCACGTCGGTAATCGCATTCAGCGGCCCCGTATCAAGCACGCCGGGCACAAGCCCGACCTCCCGCGCGCGCGGATCGTCGCCGGCGGACGCGGCCGTCGCTAACAGCGTAGCCGCCACCAGCAGTCGTCTGGAACCTCTCATCCCGTAACTCCCGAAGCTTTGCCGCAGTATAGGCCAGCTCGAAGATGACCGGTCCGGATCAAGGCAACCGGACGGTCTTTGATGGTGGTCACCGGCGTGGCGCGACCAGCCAGCAGTCGCTGGCCGTGGGGCGACTCGCCATGATGACTTCGCTGCTGTTCCGGCGATCTTGGCGAGAGCGTCCTTCGAGTCGTAGACTGTCGAGAGGAGGAGATGCCTGTGGTCAAACCCGTTCATCACGCGATCAACTACATCGAACTGTCGGTTACCGACATGCAAGCCGCAACGGCGTTCTACACCGCCGCTTTCGACTGGGCATTCAACGACTACGGACCTGGCTACCAGGGCATCCGGCACGAAGACGGCGAATCCGGTGGACTGTGTCTCACGGACGAAGTCCATACCGGCGGTCCCCTGGTGATCCTGTACTCGTCGGCACTCGAGGCTTCGCGCGATCGCGTCGTCAATGCTGGCGGTCGCCTGGAAAAAGACATCTTCTCGTTTCCCGGCGGACGTCGTTTTGAGTTTCTCGATCCCAGCGGCAATCGCCTGGCGGTCTGGTCGGAGAGTTGAGGGGCTGACCTGGCCCGGATGACAGTGACGACCAAAAGAGAGGCTCGATATCAAAGCTTTGCCAGACGCCACCGGTGTGTCACAGGGCCCAAAGTCATCGCCTCGGGCCACAGGCTTGGCAAAACACAAACGTCACATTTGAGCGGCGGACCGTTGTGAGTATCAGACCTTTCGCAGCCGCTCTTTTTTTGGCCTGTGAATTACCGCAGGCCACCGATAAGGCGGTCCTGAGCTGAGTCTTTGCTTGCAGTGTCAGTCTTGTGAAGAGTCCAGTATATTTGGACCGCGTCACGACGAAGGGATCAACTATTTTGCGCAAGAGCCGATGTAACCTCCTGAGGAGGTTGTTGATGCACTACCGTGTCCCGGATGTTTTTTGCAGGATCCAAGCTGTCGTAGCCTGCTCGCTCGCCCTCCTGGTTGTCCCCATAAATGTCGCGTTGGCGCAGGAAGCCACGACGACCGTGACCGAGCTTGAACAAGCGCTGGACCGGGCGATAAACGAAGAGTCCCGCGACTACGAGAAGCGCATCGAACTCGCTGAGCAAATCTACGTCATTGCGCCGGACCTGGGCGTTGACGGTGATCGACTTGTCAAGAAAGCCCGCTTTGTCGAAGCACTGTCCAACATGCGGCTCAGTAATTTCGCCCGGAGCCGTGAGCTGGTGGACGAGCTGTGTCCGAGCGTAGACCGGGAGACACTGCGTGAACTGCGCTTTCGTTGTGATTCCCTGGCGGCGGGATTGTTTATCGTCAACGGGGAAGCGGAGATAGGTCTCGCGGCATATGAAGCCATGTTCGCCGAGGACAACGGAAGGGTGTCGCCTCAGGTAAGGACGCGTTCCGAGATTGGCTACGCGCTTGCCCTGCACGAAAACCGAATGGTTGCGCAGTCCGTCGAGGTTTATGAGCGGGTTTTGCTCGAGTCCATAGAGTCTGGAGCGGATCAGGTTGCCTTGTTCGCCGGCAACAATCTCATCGTTATTCTGATCTCAATGCAGGACTATATTTCAGCCCGTGAAAACCTTGATTTGCTGGCGTCCGTTCGCGAGCGGACACCGACGTCCATGGTGAGTGGCTCCTTACAGATTCACGACTACGAGCTGGTGCGTATACAGGGTGACCCGGCAAGCGCCGCCGCCGGTTTGCAGGCATTCCTCGATGATGAACCCGACGCGATTCCCCTGGTGCGCGGCAGTGCCTACCGAATACTGGCGGATACGCTGCTGGACCTCGGCGAAACCAATCGGGCGCTGGAAAAGGCGGACCTCGCCTTCGAGGAACTCAAGGACCAGGCGCACATTGTTCCGGAGGTGTTTCTTACTCTTGCCAAGATTCATCTAGCATTAGGCGACTACGAGGAAGCGCTCAGGCAACTCGATCGGGTCGATCCTTCCCAGGACGCTGTTGACGCAAGGCGCGCATACCACGATGCGTTGAAACTTCAGGCGCTGCTTGGACAATCCGGTGACGCTGTAGGCCTGCAGGCGTTTCAGAATTACCTTGAGTCCGACCGGACTCGCGACGAGGTGGCGTCTGTTACCCGGGCTGAGTTTTACGAAGCGAAGCTGACCGCGGCAACTCGCAGCCTTGAGTTGCGACTGGCCAAGGAGGAAGCAGATTTACTGGCTCAGCAACGTGCCGTTGAGAGTCGAAACAATCGTTTGTGGCTCATATTGGTTGTGACTGGCTCAATCGGCAGTGTTCTGGTCATTGGCCTGATCCTGAACCGCAACCTCGAGCGGCGACGCCTGCGCGAGAAGGAGCAGCAGAACGTCAAGCTCGAACAGCTTGTTCAAGACAAGACGCGTGAAATACGCCGCAACCTCAACAAACAGTCCGAAATGACGCGAGAACTGGAGAATCGCAAACGCATTGAATCGATCGGCATGCTGGCCAGCAATTTTGCGCACGACTTCAATAGCCTGCTGCACGTCATTTCGGGCAGCAACGAACTCATCGCCCGGCCTGAATGCACCGACAGTGATCGCCGCCGTATGCTGTCCTTATCAAACCAGTCTGTGAAGAAAGGGGCCGGCATTCTGCGGCAACTACTGGCATACGCCAGACAGCAGGACCTCGAATCCCGCCCCATTGAGTTTGGTGAGTTCCTGGCAGAGACGGAAGACCTGCTGCGTTTCGCTGTCGGGGAAGAGAATGCGCTCAAGGTCGACATCCAAACGGAATCGGCGCATGTGTATGTGGATCCGGGTCAGCTGACGACGTCTTTTCTGAACCTCATCAACAATTCCGTTGATGCCATGGACAAGAGTGGCGTGATTGAAGTCAGCGTTGAATCGCTGCATGTCGATGAAAACCCCGAGGGTTGGAGCGTGGATTTACCCGCCGGCCGCTACGTCTGCGTCAGCCTTCGCGACTCGGGCCGCGGTATGAGCGAGGCAGAACTGACTCAAGCGATCGAACCTTTCTACACGACCAAGGACGCCCATCACGGCAGCGGCCTGGGGTTGAGCTCTGTATACGGCTTCGTCCGGCAAAGTGGTGGCGATCTTCGGATAAGCAGTAAACCGGGTGAATGGACCCTGGTGGAGTTTCTGTTGCCCATCGTCGGGCCCAAAGAGCCGGAGGAGGTTGCCAAGGCAATACCTCTGGCTGATTCACTGGCCGGGCGTTCGGTGCTGATTGTCGAAGACAACGACATGGTCGCGGACGTCGTCCAGGCGTCGGTGAAGATGCTGCAACTGGAATCCCATCGCGTCGCCAGCGGCAAAGAAGCCCAGGAGCACCTGCAATCTGGCGCGGTCTACGACTACCTGCTGACAGACGTCCGAATGCCGGGAGACATTGACGGCGTGGAATTGGCCCACTGGGCGCGCGAAACCCTCGGTGACATGAGCATTATCATAATGACGGGCTTCTCGGAGCTGGTCATGGACGAGTCAGAATTCGACGTGCTGAGAAAGCCGTTCACTCAGCAGGACCTGAAAGACGTGTTGGTGCGAAACTATGGCGTCACGGAAGACAGGTCACGGAATTGAATGCGAAGCTCCGGCGTTGGGGATGATGTGACAGCGTTTCTGATGTGCACGCGCAGGTCCACGAATCGAGCAAAATATGGCGTCTTCGTCACAGAGGCGTGAGCCTCCGCGATAGTCACACTTACCGGTTGGCGCCGTCCGTGATCCACTGGCGAATCACATCGATCTCCGATTGCGGCAGCGCACCAGCCGGCGGCATGACCGCACCGGTGATACCCGCCGCGTTTTCCATTTTGCGAATCAGGTAGCTCGCATTGGGGTCGCCGGGTGCCACCAGCAATACGTTCTCCTGACCGACCTGGTTGCTGAACTCGCCGACCATTTCCGCATAGCTCGTATCGGCATTGGCCAGTGACAGTGCGCCCGCCTGGGTCGTCGCGTCGTGACAGCCGGAGGTTGCACAGTCGGGCTGGAAGATGGCTGCCTGGATTGCGTCAAGGTTCGGTTCCAGGGCCACCGGTGTTGTGACGGTGAAGAAGGCGATGAAATCGCCGCCGGCTGTGCCGTTGCCGGACGGGAATGCGCTGCCGAACTCGCCGTCGAGTGCATTACCGTCGAGGTCGAGAATCATCGAAGCACCACTGCCGCGCAGCAGTACGCGGTACTGGTCATCGGCGAGGTTCACCCCGGTCAGGTCGAACACCGCACTCGATGTGTTGGCCGTCGGCACGGCAATCGACGCTGCTGTGATGTCGACGTCATTGCCATTGCCAAATGTACCGTCACCGCCGGCGCCCTGCAGCACGAAGGTCGTAGCGTTGACTGTCGATGCGTCCGGTTCGCGATCGAATCCGACCGTGACTCGCGGCGGTCCGGCATCCAATGTCGTGTTCGGGATCGGCGACAGGGACGACACGCGAATCGGTGACGACGACGGAGCCGTGTCATCGATAGCCCCATCGGTGACCCATTGGCGCACGGTATCGATCACGCCCTGATCGAGCGAACCCGTCGGTGGCATTACCCCGCCGGATGCGGCGGTGCCTTCCATTTTCTGGATCAGGTAGCTGTTATTCGGGTCGCCGGGATTGATAAGTTGCAGGCCCGACTGCTGGGTGCTCTGCACGCCGACAATGTTCATGTAACTGTTGGCGGCTTCGAGATTCAGATTCGCCGCGGCTCCGCTGCCGGCGTGACAGCCAGACGTGGCGCAATTGGGTGTGAATACATTGGTCTGGATTTCGGAGAAGTTCGGTCCGAAGCTGTTGCCGCCGGTACCCCCTCCGGTGCCGCCGCCCGTGCCTCCACCGGAGCCGCCGCCACCACCGCCGCCGCCGCCGGCAGGCGGCCCACCGCGATTGGCAAAGAACTCCTCGGACGCCTCATCAAATGACGTTTCACACGCACCCAATGCCACCGTTGCCACCATCAACGGCAGAAAAATCATGCGTTTTCGGAACGCCTTTCGAGTCACCATGCTAAAGCTCCCCACACCCTTTCGGATAAAGCTTCGACACAGCCTACTCTTCGGAAGACGCTAATTCGTGACGCCAATCACACAAACGAGGGATCACGTTAAATCCGGCCAAAACTGTCGCGGAACACCGACAGAAATCACACTTTTTTCGGCCCTGAAAACGAAAACGGCGACGCTGAGCGCCGCCGTCTCCGGTCAATCCTTGAGGCTGGCCGCTAGCGGCTGGCGACCATACCGTCGTCCTGACCGCCGGTAAGATCGAATCGATCGTTTCGCATGACCTTGGTCCAGGCGTCGACAAAGTCGCTGACAAACTTCTGGTCACCACCGTTTTCTGCGTAGACCTCGGCGATCGAACGCAGCTCGGCGTGCGAGCCAAACACGAGGTCGACCGGCGTCGCCGTGTACAGGCGGACACCCGTTGCACGATCGAGACCTTCGTAAATACCCTCGGACTCCGGTGCCTTGCGCCACTGGGTCGACATGCTCAGCAGGTTGATGAAGTAGTCGTTGCTCAGAGTGCCCGGACGATCCGTGAAAACACCGTGGCGAGAGCCGCCGGCATTCGCATCGAGTGCGCGCAGGCCACCCACCAGCACCGTCATTTCCGGCGCCGTCAGGCCAAGCATGTCCGCCTTGTCGATCAGCATCTCGGCCGGTGAGCGGTAGGCATCCGCCGTGAAGTAGTTACGGAAGCCATCGGCAATCGGCTCGAGGACCGCGAATGAATCGACGTCGGTCTGAGCCTGAGTCGCATCACCGCGACCCGGAGCGAACGGCACTGTCACGGTGTAGCCCGCCTGCTCTGCGGCGGCTTCAATGGCTGCAGCACCTCCGAGCACGATCAGGTCGGCGATCGAAACTTTCTTGCCGTCGCTGCCGCGATTGAAGTTAGCCTGGATGCGCTCCAGACGCTGGATGACGTTTTGCAATTCTTCCGGATTGTTGACTTCCCAGTCCTTCATCGGTGCGAGGCGCACACGTGCACCGTTGGCGCCACCGCGCATGTCCGTGTTGCGGTAGGACGCTGCAGACGACCATGCTGTGCGAACCAGCTCGGAGGTCGACAAGCCGGTGTCCAGAATCTCGGCCTTCAGGTCTTCGATGTCCGCGTCGTCGATCAGTGCGTGGTCGACGGCCGGGATCGGATCCTGCCAGGTGAGAATCTCATCCGGCAGCTCGCTACCTACGTAGCGGGCACGCGGACCCATGTCGCGGTGCGTCAGTTTGAACCAGGCACGTGCGAAGGCGTCTTCAAATTCCTTCGGGTTCTCAAGGAAGCGCTTGGAGATTTCTGCGTAGGACGGATCCTCGCGCAGTGACAGATCGGTCGTGAACATGATCGGTGCAGAACGCTTGCCGTCGATGTGCGCATCCGGCACGAGGTTGGCGGCGGACTCGTCGGTCGGGATCCACTGCGTGGCGCCCGCCGGGCTCTTCGACAGTTGCCACTCGAAGCCCCACAGGTTTTGCAGATACTGCATCGTCCAGCGTGTCGGTGCTGCTGACCATGCACCTTCTAGGCCGGATGTAATCGTGTCCGCGCCCTTGCCGGTGCCGCAGCGGTTGTCCCAGCCCATACCCTGCCGTTCGACCGAGTTGCCGGCCGGCTCAACGCCGACACAGTCTTTCGGGCTGCGCGCGCCGTGCGCCTTGCCGAAAGTATGACCACCGGCAATCAGCGCGACGGTCTCTTCATCATTCATCGCCATACGGCCAAAGGTCTCGCGAATGTCGCGCGCTGCGAGCAGCGGATCCGGCACGCCGTTCGGGCCTTCCGGATTGACGTAAATCAGTCCCATTCGAACCGCGGCCAGCGGCTTGGCCAGCTTGCGATCGCCCGAGTAGCGCTCGGAGGCAAGAAACTCATTTTCAGGACCCCAGTAGACGAGGTCTGCCTCCCAGTCGTCTTCACGACCGCCGGCGAAACCGAAAGTCTGGAAGCCCATGTTTTCCAGCGACACGTTGCCCGTCAGGACCATCAGGTCGGCCCACGACACCGAGCGGCCGTATTTTTGCTTAACAGGCCACAGCAGGCGACGCGCCTTGTCGAGGTTGGCGTTGTCGGGCCAGCTGTTCAGCGGCTCGAAACGAAGCTGTCCGCCGGCAGCACCGCCACGACCGTCAGCGACGCGATAGGTGCCGGCACTGTGCCAGGCCATGCGAATAAAGAACGGCCCATAGTTGCCCCAATCGGCCGGCCACCAGGCCTGCGAGTCGGTGAGGACGAATTCGATGTCTTTCTTTAACGCGTCGAGATCAACCTTGGCGAATTCTTCGGCGTAGTTGAAATCGTCGCCCATCGGGTTGGATGCATCGGAATGGTCGCGCAGCGGGCTTAGGTCAATGCTGTCCGGCCACCAGAACTGGTTGGATTTCGGCTCTCCCTGCGCGACCGCGTTGCCTGAAGACAACACGGTGACGCCGAGCAGGGCCAAAAGAGTGATTGAACGTGAAAGCATGGATAGTGCTCCTAGATGTGTTTTGTTTGTGTACCCCCACGGCTATTAAATCGCATATTGCTGCCAGTAACGATTCAAAAAACCTATCGCGATGCACGATAAAACTGATGGTTTCCAGGCGCTGGTCTTGACGTCCACATTCACTGCTCTAGCCGCGACTGAAAATCTGGCGCTTACGCAGGGACTTACAGGATGCGGACCACCACCGAGGTCCTATAGGCACGGTAGCCTCAGCGCTCCGGCAAGGTGAGCATGCCGCCAAATTCATCACCGGAGCCTGTCATGCCCGAAATCAGCATCCAGAAAAACTGCGCATCACTGACCGATCTGGAGGACTGTGAGTCCTTCGGTGAACCAATCGGGCCGCTGCCACGACAGACCAACGCGGGCTTTCTGGACGGCGACGGCTTGTACGCCGGCACCTGGGAGTGCGAACCGGGCAAGCTGCAGCTCGATCTTGAGATCACCGAGTTTTGCCATCTGCTCGAAGGTCACTGGGTATTGACCTCGGAATCCGGGCAAGTGACCGAGATTCGCGCCGGCGACAGCTGGGTGTTCCCGAAAGGCTGGAAAGGGGTCTCGGACGTGCGCGAGAAAGTGCGCAAGGTCTACATGATCATCGAGTAGACGCGCTTCAGTCAGCGCTTGCGCAGGACCGAGTACAAAAGGAGGGACAACAGCATCCCGGCACCGAGAATCATGACCGACAGCTTGCCGCGATGGGGCGTATCGATCGTCCAGGCGTGGGCGTCCAGCCAGTAGAATGCATACATCGAGACGATCCACGGGATGGCTGAAAGGGCCCCGAAGACGACCTGTCGCAGCGCGAGTGATGACGAATCCGACATGTCATGAGTCTAGCAGCGTGGCGGCTTTCATCTTCTCGCCCTATCGGGGCAGTCGCTGTCAGGCTGACGACCTGCGATTGTGCGGCCGTCATAACGGGATGGATGACGTCATATAATGAGTGCGGTTCCGGCGACCTTTCTGAAACGCAAAGCCCTGAACGGCTGGACGTTGTTCGGGTGGATGTCCGGCCTTATCTGCGTGGCGATGGTTATCGAAATGCTGCGTTTCGACCTGTCTTCACCCGCAAACATCTCGCACCTGATCGGCTTCTCGGTGCGCATGTCCGTGCCGTTTATCTACCTCGTCGTCGCTGCCTCCGCGCTACCCGTTTTGTTGCCGGGTACCTTCTCGACCTGGCTGCTGCGAAACCGCAAGTACATCGGGCTGTGTTTCGCCGTCGCGATGGCCTGGCAGGGCTTGTTCATCTACGTCATGTCTGGCTTTCATCGCGACTATTACTACGAGGAGGTGTTCTACCTCCGTGACGAGCTTGAAGGCAGCACCGGCTATCTGTTCCTGACCGCGATGGTGTTAACGTCGTTCCAGTTTGGCCGACGCCTGCTCGACGCGCAGCAGTGGAAGCTGCTGCACCGCACCGGCGTCTACTTTCTGTGGGCCTACCCGTTTGCCGTTTACTGGTGGTCGATTGCCTACTACGGCAATCCGACGATGCTGGACCACATCTTTTACTGGACGGGATTTGCCGCGTTTGCGCTGCGGATAGCGGCGTGGGGCAAGAAACGACGCACAGCCGCGCTCAAGCGCAGCGCCTCGACGCCCGTCGCGCTGAAACTCGTCGGCCAGGCGATAATCGTGACCGGCCTGGCGCTCGCCGTTCTGACTCTCGGCTGGCAGGCACCGATGACCGACTTCCTGCTCGCACCGGACTGGTCCGCCAATCTCGTTCTCTGGCTGCCGTTCTGGCCGTTCGAACCCTTCCTGTCGCTGTTTGTACTGGGCACCGGTACGGCGTTATTCACTCACACGGCCAGCCGTCAGCCCGCTGGCTGACCGTGCGACGTCCGCTGCCGTCAAGCAACGATGCGCGGCACCGAATCGAGCACTTGCGGCAAAGCGCGGACGTATTTCTCGACATCTTCCAGTTTGCCGGCGCTGACGCGCGACCAACTCGTGTAATCCTGGTACACCCCGCGGATCAGGATGTTGCGTTCCGCCATAGCCGCCTTGAAGACGTCCGCATCGATATCCCCGAGATCAACGTAGACAAAGCTGGTCGTCGACGGCGCAGCCGCCAGTCCGTTTTCAACCACGGCATCCATGATCATCTCGCGTGCCTCGCGGATCTTTCCGCGTGAGTAATCAAGGAACGCTTCGTCGTCGAAGCTTGCGACCGCACCGGCGACGCCCGCCTGGTTGAGATTGTATTTACCGTTGCTGAACTGACGCATCTTCGCCGTCGTCTCCGGCGACGCCAACAGATAGCCGACACGCAGACCGGCCATGCCGTACACCTTGGAGAACGTTCGGGCCACCACGACATCGTGGCCGTCACGCACCAGGTCGACCATCGAGTTGCCGTCCGGATCGTCGGTGATCTCGTTGTAGGCTTCGTCGACGAGCACGGTGCAGGTCTTGCTTGCCTCGATGCAAAACGCCCGCAGTTCATCCGGATCGAGCATCATGCCGGTCGGGTTATTCGGGTTACAGATCTGCACCATCGCAATGTCCGGCGTGATCGAGGCGGCCAGCGCATCCAGATCAATGCCCATGTCAGCGGTCTTTGCAGTGCGCTTCAGTTCACCACCCTGCTGCATGGCCAGACGCGTGGTGGTGTCCCAAAACAGGTCCGGTCCGAGCACGTTGCCCTCTTTCAGCATCGCGCTCGCGAGGCTGCGAAGCGCGCCGCTCGACCCGGAGCTCAGGGAGACCTGCGCCTGCGGTACGCCGAATCGTTCGGAGATCATTGACAGCAAAGTCTGCACCGACGGATCGGCGTAGTACGCCCCCTTGTTGATCGCTTCGGTCATGGCCTTGATCGCCTTTGGGCTTGGGCCATACGGGTTCTCATTGGCATTCAGTTTGACGACACCGTCGGCGGGGCCGTAGAGAATGTCTGCGAAGGCCGGATTGACGGCGGCCAGCGACAGGGCGGCGGCACTGCCGCCAAGAAATGAGCGTCTGGTTAGCATAGGTCGGACTCCCCTTTAATCGTTGTTACGTCCCGTCAGGACAGTGTGTTGTATTTGGCGAACATCATGGCCGACACCAGCAGCAGGTAAACACCGAACGCCTTGCGCAGATGAATTTCGCTGAGGCTGTGCGCGAGCCGTGCACCCAGTGGCGCGGTGAACACGGAGACCAGTGCGATGGCTGCGAACGCCGGCAAATTGACATAGCCGATCGACCCGGGCGGCAGCGCGGGCTGGCCCAGACCCATCAACGCAAAACCGAGCGTGCCCGGCACGGCAATCAGGAAACCGATCCCGGCGGCGGTGCCAACCGCCTGATGCACGGGCCGGCCACAAACGACCATCGTCACAACAAACGGCGTACCGCCGCCAATACCGAGCAGGGCCGAAAATGCCGACAAGCCCGACGCCAGGGCGGCACGGCCGGCACCGGTGGGCAAGGCGTAATAGCGCTCACGAGCGACGACGAATCTCGGTCGCAGGAAATACACGGCATAGATCAGTACGCCAACGGCAAAGGTCAGCAGCAGTGTGCGGGTCTCAACGAGTGCAGCCACGACAACACCACCGGCCACGCCAAGGACGATCCACGGTGCCCAGGTTTTCAGGATGTCGAAATCGACAGAGCCGCGCTGATTGTGCGCCTGTACCGATCGAATGGATGTCACAATGATCGTGGCGAGCGACGTGCCGACCGCGACATAAAGATCGCTGTCACCACCGTCCAGCAGGGCGCCAAAGGCCAGCAGCAAAGCGGGCACGACCACAAAGCCGCCGCCGACGCCGAACAACCCCGCCGATAGCCCGGCCACGGCACCCGCGGCGAGCAGAGCAGCCAGCAAGGGCAGCGTATCGAGCAACGGAGGCAAACTCATAATGCGGCGGCGGCAATGGATGAATCAAAGAACCTATCCAAGACTTATGCCAAGTCGGGCGCCGTTAGGAATCAGTACCTTGGACGCTTAGCGGCGACGCAACTGCACAAATGCAGTGCGTGCGACCCTTCAATGGTGCGCTGGCAGGCTCATTTTGGTGCATGCCGAGTTGCGACGTCCGGCGCTACAACGCCGGTTGGTCGTTGGTATGACAGTGGACGCCGCCGCCGTGGTACCAGGACTCGAGCATGTCGATCACGTAGACGTCGCGACCCGGAAAGTAGGATTCAATGCGCTGCTTCGCGGCCGCGTTCAGTGCCTCGTCACCGAAGCCTACGGTGATCACAAAGCCGTTGCCAACGAGCCAGTTGAGGTAGTTGGCATCGAAGACGGCGTCGCGGTATTGCACGCTGCCGAGAATCGGATCACGAATAACGTTGAAACCGGCCTCGGCGATCGTGCTGGCGGCCCTGTCGTACAGCGTGCCGGCACCGTCATCGCCCGGTCGACAGTCCGAGGTCGCAGTACACTGTGCGACGACCACGGTATCCGCGTTGATAAAACGCGCGAACCCGTCGATGTGTCCGCGTGTGCGCTCACCCTCGACATAGCCTTCGACCATGACGACGCGCTGCACGCCGAAGTGCTGTTTCAAATCAGAAATCGCCTGCGACTTGCTGTAGCCCGGATTTCTGGCCGGGTCGCCGATCGTGCTCCAGTTCAGCAGCACGGTGTCGCTGCCGTTGAATTCCAGGTTGCCGCGCTCGTGCACGATGTCGATACGGTCGACCGGGAGATCGAGGATTTCACCGACTGTTACCGGTACACGATCATCATCGGCAAACGGGACGTCATCGCCGAACGCGCCACCCCAGGCATCGAAACCCCAGTTCTGGATGCGCAGCTCACCGTCTTTCACCGCGTACACCGGTCCGTTGTCACGCATCCACGCATTGTCATTGGCAACGCGATGCCAGCGGATGTTCGGATCATTCGGGTCCGCGCCGGCATCGGTCAACGCGCGCCGGGCGCGGTCCAGTGTCTGCTTCGAATCCACGAGAATATGCAGGGGCTGATAGCGACTGATGACCGCGCTGAACTCGGCAAACGCCGGTTCGTACATTGTCTCGTAGCGACCCGGCCACTGCAGCCACGTGGCCGCCTGCGGCTCCCATTCCGCCGGTATCCGCATGGTGCTTGCCCTCTCCTCAGCCGACGCTGGCACCGACACGCCATGAAGCCCGACAGCGACCAGCAGGGTGAGCACCAGATTCTGTACTGCATCGGTCAGCGTGGCTTGTTGCAACGGCCTCTTCCTTCATCAGTGAGCTGTGACATCGGTCCGTTTTTCGATCCGAGCTGGCGCCAACATTGACCTTCGGCGTTAAAAAGCGTTAGGTGCGCTGTGTCGGGGTCAGTCGCGACCCGATGCAATGAGCACATCGTGGACAGAGTCGAGATCGTACACAACAATTTCGTTCGTCGAGTGTCGACGAATGACCTGCCCGAAGGACCCGCTCCGACGGGCAGCCTGGCGCCGGTGGAGGCCGTCAGCCTGTTCCGGGCGCAGGTGTTGAGCCGCCAGCTCGACCGCATCAGCCGCGCGATGCAAAAAGCCGGCGAAGGCTTCTACACGATCGGCTCATCGGGCCACGAAGGCATGGCGGCCGTCGCCCACGCGCTGCGCCCGACCGACATCGCCTTTCTGCATTACCGCGACGCGGCATTTCAGATCGCGCGCAGTGACCAGGTCCCCGGCCAGCACATGGCCTGGGACATGCTGTTGTCATTCGCGTGTTCGGCGGACGATCCGATCAGTGGTGGACGCCACAAGGTGCTCGGCTCTCGTGCGCTGATGATCCCGCCACAAACCTCGACGATTGCCAGTCACCTGCCGAAAGCGGTCGGCGTCGCCTACGCCATCGGCGCGTCGTTGCGCATGACGCCGCCGCACAGCCTGTGCGACGCCCACAGCATCGCGATGTGCTCGTTTGGCGACGCATCCCTGAATCATTCAACCGCCCAGGGCGCCATCAACACCGCCGGCTGGGCCGCGGCGAAAAAGGCGCCACTGCCGTTGCTGATGGTCTGCGAGGACAACGGCATCGGCATCTCGACGAAAACACCGCAGGGCTGGGTTAAGGCCTCACTGCGGCAAAGGCCCGGTATCGAGTATTTCTCGGCCAACGGCCTGGATCTTTACGACACCTACGAGGCGACCCGCGAAGCCGCCGCCTTCGTGCGGGAGAGCCGCGAGCCGGCCGTACTCCATCTGCGCCTCGTGCGCCTGTACGGCCACGCCGGTGCCGACGTCGCGACGGCCTACCTGCCAACCTCGGAGGTCGAGGCTCTGGAAGCGGACGACCCGCTGCTGCACAGCGTTCGACAACTGCGCGATGCCGGTGCACTCAGTGCGGCGGACGCGCTGGCGATCTATACAGACACCGGAGCGCGCCTTGAACGGGTCCGCGCACATGCGGTCAAGCGGCCGCGATTGCAGACCGGTGACGAGGTCATGGCCAGCATTGTGCCGCCGCTGCGTGAATGTCCGCCGCCGATTCCTGTCAGCGACAACGCACGCCGTAAGCTGTTCGGTGCCGACACCCGACTGCTGGACAAACCGCAGCCCCTGTCGCGCCTGATCAACTTTACCCTGACCGACCTGATGCACGACTTTCCCGAAATCACGCTGATGGGTGAGGACATCGGCATCAAGGGCGGGGTCTATGGCGTAACGCAGCAGCTCATCGGCCGCTTCGGCCCGGCGCGCGTCATCGATTCGCTGCTCGACGAACAGGCGATCCTCGGGCTCGCCATCGGCATGGGCCAGAACGGCTTTATTCCGATTCCGGAAATCCAGTTCCTCGCCTACCTGCACAACGCCGAAGACCAGCTTCGCGGTGAAGCCGCAACGCTGCCATTTTTCTCCAACGGCCAGTTCACCAATCCCATGGTCGTGCGCATCGCCGGGCTCGGTTACCAGAAGGGTTTCGGCGGCCATTTTCACAACGACAACTCGCTGGCCGTGCTGCGCGATATACCCGGGCTGATCATCGCCTGCCCGAGCAACGGCGCAGACGCGGCACGCCTGCTGCGCGAATGCGTGCGCCTCGCTCGCGAGGAGCAGCGAATCGTTGTGTTTCTTGAGCCCATCGCGCTGTACACGATGCGTGATCTGCACACCGCGGACGACGGCCTGTGGATGACCACCTACCCGGACCGCGACGAGCGCCTGTCGCTTGGCGAGATCGGCGTACACGGCGACGGCACCGATCTCGCAATCGTGACCTACGGTAACGGTACCTACCTGTCGCGGCAGGCGCAAAAGGATTTGGGCGAGTGCGGCGTTGAGGCACGTGTCATCGACCTGCGCTGGCTGGCACCGCTGCCCGCGTCCGCGCTGCGTGAACACACGCAGGCCTGCAAGCGTATTCTCATCGTCGACGAATGCCGCCGGACCGGCGGCCAGGCGGAAGCCCTGATGACATTGTTCCACGAGGACGGCGTACAGGATGTCCGACGCATCACGGCGGATGACAGTTTCATCGCAACCGGTACAGCCTACGCGGCGACACTGCCGTCTCGCAAAGGCATTGTGGCCGCGGCATTGGCCGCCTGCGGTAAAGCCTCGTGAGCCAGACCGCCGTTATCGTCTGCCCGGGCCGCGGCACCTACAACAAAGCGGAGCTCGGCTACCTGGCGCGACACCATGCCGACCAACAGGCGTTGTTCGACGATTTCGACGCGATACGCAGTGCGGCCGGACAGGCCGGGGTCACGGAGCTCGACGGTGCCGATACCTTCTCCGCGGCAACCTACTCGCGCGGAGATGTCGCCTCGCCACTGATCTTTGCCGCCTCACTCGCGGACGCGCGCTCGATCGACGACGACATCGAGATCGTCGCCGTCACCGGCAACTCGATGGGCTGGTACATCGCACTGGCTGTGGCCGGTGCCGTCAGCCCGACGGACGGCTTCACGATCGTGAATACGATGGGCACGCTGATGCACGAGCACCTGATTGGCGGACAGCTTGTCTACCCGTTCGTCGATGAAGACTGGCGCGCCGACAACGACAGCCGCCAAAAACTGCTCGATACCGTAGCGACTATCAATGCGGACAGTGACAAGCACCTGGCGCTGTCGATCGATCTCGGCGGCATGCTGGTGATCGCCGGCGACGAGGCCGGCTTAAAGGCGTTTGAACAGGCGGTACCGAAACGCCAGGAACGCTACCCGATGCGTCTGATGAATCACGCTGCGTTTCACACCGCGCTGCAACAACCGGTGTCGGATGCCGGTCGTGCACAACTCGGTGGAATTGAATTCGGGCAGCCGCAGGTGCCGCTGATCGACGGCCGCGGCCATGTCTGGTGGCCGCACGCCAGCGACACGACCCAACTGCGCGACTACACCCTGGGTCACCAGGTCACCCGGCCTTACGACTTCACCGGCGCCGTGCAGGCAGCCGCCTGTGAATTTGCGCCCGACCTTTTTATCGTCACCGGGCCGGGCACCACGCTGGGCGGCGCCGTAATTCAGTCACTGCTGCAGATCGAGTGGCTGGGCCTCAGGAGCAAACAGGATTTTGTTCGGCGACAGGAAAGCGAACCTCTGCTGGTCTCCATGGGCATGGCGTCGCAGCGGGCGACGGCGACCCACACATCCTGACATTGACGCAGCACCCTCACCGCACCTGGGACTCAATCCCTCAGGGTCTTCCCGAGACAGTTATGCACTTCTTCCCGGTAATAAACCTTACTGCCCTTCCTGGTCCAGTGATCCGCATCTTGACACACGAACAGCCAGTCGCCAGTCGCCACTCGGACTCGGCACCGGCGCGCTGAGCCGGCGCAAGGTCCACACATCTTCATATGTTACCGGGCGAATCTGGTTTGCATCGTGTCCGTCAGCCCAACCAAAAACCGGTAGACAGACGATCAGAAACAGCGACATCACTCTCATCACAGTGGAAACCCTCCGGAGAACAATTCGCCCCGGACAGTACCGTCGTCGGCGCGCGCGCACCTGAAACCGTTGCAGGTGTCCTTGGCGTGGATCTCGCGTGTGCCATCAGTCGATTCAAGGTTGCACGAACTCTGTTTTGATATGTTATAACGCTATCGGGGAAAGCCAACACGATCGGCCGCCTGCTGGACGGCTCGACAACACAACAACTCTGCGGCACGCAGCGACCTATTGAATGCCTGCCCTGCCGCTTTCTGTCAGGAGACCACCATGAAAAACCGCCACGGGTTTGCGCTCGCGGTGTGCGCTGCTGTTGTCCTTTTCGGGACGAACGACGCCACGGCACAAAGCAATGAAGCTAATAATCAGGAACTCGACACCATCACCGTAATCGGCACGCGCCAGGCGTACCGCGGTGACTTCACCGACTTTGAAACGCCGCAGGCGGAATTGAGCATCGGTGCCGAGACGTTGCGCAATGCCGGTTCCATCGACCTGGTGCAGGCGCTGGACTTGTCAGCGTCGGTCGCCCGACAGAATAACTTTGGTGGTCTGTGGAACAGCTTTGCGATCCGCGGCTTTGTCGGCGATGAGAACCTGCCCAGCAACTACCTCGTCAACGGCTTTAACGCCGGTCGGGGCTTCGGCGGTGCCCGCGACCTGGCCGGCATTGAGTCGATCGAGGTGTTGAAGGGGCCACGCGCAGCGCTGTACGGCCGTGGCGAACCTGGCGGTACCGTCAATCTCGTCACCAAGCGCCCGACGTTTGATACCGCCGGCGAAGTCAGCGTGGCGGCTGGCAGCTTCAGCACGTACCGCGTCGATTTCGACTACACCACCCCGCTGTCGGATGCCGTTGCCATTCGCCTCGTTGGTGCCTACGAGGACGCAGAGAGCTTCCGGGACACGGTGGAAACCGAAAAGCTCGGCTTCAGTCCGTCGATCGCCTGGCGAATCGGAGAGCGGAGCCAGCTGGTGTACGAAATGGAATACAGCGCGCAGGAAACCCCGTTCGATCGTGGGGTCATCGCTATCGACGGTGAATTGGGCCTGATCCCGGAGACGCGTTTTCTTGGTGAGCCCGAATACGGTCCGATTGACACCGAAGTGCTCGGCCACCAGGTGGAGTTCCAGCACGAATTCAATGACAACTGGAGCGCGCTGGTCGGCTTCAACTTCCGGGATACCGCCCTGGACGGTCTCGCGTCAGAAAATGGTTTCGGCACCCCTGACGCCAGTGGCAATTTCGGTCGCTTCAGTCGTAACCGTGACTACGACGCAACCTACCAGGTGTTTCGCGCGGAATTGAGCGGCAGTTTTGAGACCGGTGACCTGCAGCACCGGGTCATCGTCGGCCTTGATGTCGACGAGTTTGAAAACGATCAGGTTGCATTCCGTGATCGAACGACCGACCAGAGCATCAATATCTTCAATCCGGTGTACGGTAACTCGCCACTGTCCGGGCTGGCACTGATCCCGCAGCTGGACCAGGTCGAGATTCAGGAGTCCGTCGGCTTCTATATTCAGGACCAGATCAGCCTCAGCGACAAACTCGACATCCGTATCGGTGCTCGCTTCGACGACTATGAGCAATCCCTGAACAACCGACGTTTCTCGACACAGTCACAGTACTCGGAAACTCAGGTCAGTCCGCAGTTTGGCATCGTCTACCAGGCAACGGACGCCTTGTCCCTGTATGCAGTGTATGGCGAGAATTTCCGCCCGCTGTCCGGTGCTACCGACGACAACGGTCTCGAGCCTAACCTGTCAGAGTCGACTGAAATTGGTATCAAGTTCGCGTTGAACGACGGCGACCTCACGGGTGTGTTTGCGATCTTCGATCTCGAGCAGTCAAACATCGCCACCTTCGACGCCGATTTCAATCCCACAGCGATCGGCGCGGCCGGCAGCCAGGGATTCGAACTCGACGTGACGGGTAAGCTGACAGACACTCTGAGTCTGTGGTTTTCGTACGCCTACGTCGATGCAGAAACCAAGAATGATTACACCGACTTTATTTCCTTCAACTTTATCCCGGCAGGTTCGGACCTGCTGAATGTGGCGGAACACCAGATGAGCGTGCAGCTTACCCAGCGTACCGAACTACGCGGCAGAGACCTGACGGTCATTGGCGGCATGATCTACGTTGACGATCGGAGCGGCGAATTCGGCAACCCGACCTTCCGTTTGCCGAGTTACACAACCTTCAGGCTGGCGGCGAACTACGACGTGTCCGACACCTTTGGCCTGCGCGTTGAGGCGAACAACCTGTTCGACGAGGAGTACTACACCAACTCCTTTGCATCCGTCTGGGTCCAGCCGGGCATCCCGCGCCACTTCCGCGTGACGGCGGACTTCCGCTTCTAGGCGACCAGCGAATGGAGACGAGCAGCAAGCTGCAAGCAGAATCACTGAAGATTCACCGCTCAGGCAAGGAAGTTCTGAGCGGTATCTCCTTCTCGGTCAACAGCAGCGAAGTGTACGCATTGCTGGGCGGCAACGGCGCCGGCAAGTCGACGACGTTACTGAGTTTTCTCGGCTTTCTGACTCCGTCCGGCGGTCGCGTGACCGTCAATGGGGTCAGCGTAGCCGACAATTTGCAGGCGGCGCGCAAAGCGATTGCCTACCTGCCAGAGTCCGCATCGCTGTACGAGCACCTCGATGCCTATGAAAACCTGCGCTACTTCCTCGAACTCGCCAGGGTTTCGTTTGACGACAGCGCTCTCGACGCCGCCCTCGACCGCGTCTCGCTGAATCCAGATGCCCGGGCGCGACGACTGAAGGATTATTCGAAAGGCATGCGTCAGAAGGTCGCGATTGCGCTGGCCATACTTCGCGACACCGACATCTTGCTGCTGGACGAACCAACATCCGGCCTCGACCCGAGCGCGATCGATGAGTTTCACGATCTCGCCCGTAACCTCGCGGATTCCGGCAAGACCTTGCTGATGGTAACGCACGACGTCTACGGCGCCTGCCAGGTGGCGGACCGCATCGGACTACTGCGTCGCGGCCAGTTGGTCGGCGAATTTTCTGCGCCGGACGGCGGACGTATCGAAACAGACACCGTTCATCGTGCGTTCTCGGACAGCGAATCCGGCAAAGCGCGAGTGACATGACGGCGGTGCTGACGATCGCAAAAGACGAGTGGCGGTTCTGGCTCCGCTCGAAACTGGCGCTGGCCGTGGTTGCAGTGTTTGCCCTGGTCCTCGTCGCAGTCAGCCTTCTGACCGGGCTGCGCATGCACGCCGAGGCGCACGCGCGCGCAGGTCACCAGGCGGATTCTGAGGAGACCTTCCTGGCTCAGCCGGACCGGCACCCGCATCGCATGGTGCATTATGGCCACTACGTGTTCCGGTCGCCGGCACCGCTTGCGATGTTCGATCCGGGGCTCGATTCGGTGACCGGGCAGGCGATGTTTCTTGAGGGACATCGCCAGAACTCAGCCACCTTCTCCGCCGCGGCCGCCAGTGCTGACGCGGGAGGGCTGACGTGGCTGACACCGGCACTGGTCTATCAGGTGTTCGCGCCGCTGCTGATCATCGTGCTCGGCCACGGTGCCGTGGTCCGCGAACGTGAGTCACGGGCGTTGGCACCGCTGCTCGCACAGGGTCTGTCCGGGCGCACCTTGCTGGCTGGCAAGGCGCTCGCACTCAGCCTGTTCGCTGCTTTGTTGCTGACACCGCTCGTCGTGAGTGCCGCTGTCTCGCTGGGCAGCGGTGAAAGCCTGCTCGCTGCCGCATCGCTGGTGGGTGTGTACCTGCTGTATCTGCTGGTCTGGGCAGGACTCACACTGTTGGTGTCCTCGGCACTGGAAAAGCGCGCGACGGTCATCGCCGGACTGGCGGCGTCCTGGCTGGCCATTACGCTGGTGCTGCCGGCCGTGGCGGTCAATGTCTCGTCCCGGGCCGCGCCGCTCGCCGGCAAGATCGAAACCGACCTGACGATGCTGACCGAGGAGCGTGATCTCGGCGACGGCCACGATGTCGACGATTCCGTGTACGACAAACTGCAGGCCGAGCTACTGGAGGAGTACGGTGTGCAGCGCGTCAAGGATCTGGACATCAACATTCGCGGCATCCTCGCGGAAATGGCGGAAGCAAAACTCACCAATACCCTGAACGTGTACGCGGACCGGCGGATGCAAGCCGAACGCCGGCAGGCGCGCGTGCTGGTTCAGCACGGCTGGCTGACACCTGCGCTCGCCGTCGCGACGGCCTCGCGTGCGCTGTCGGGCACCGACCTCGATCACTACCATCGCTTTTTGCAACAGGCTGAAGCGCTGCGCATCGACTTTGTGCAGGGATTGAACAGGGCCCACGCGGAGGAGCTCACCTACATCGACGACATCAATCGCAATCGCGATGCGGCTTCGTGGGAGCGTGCTCGCGTTGATGCGGCCAACTGGCAGGTCCTCGACGAGTTTCGTTTTGAGACAGCGAGTGCCGGACAGCGGCTGTCGAATGCCGGCTCCACCATAACGATGCTCATGACCTGGCTGGTGGCGCTGGCGATCGCGCTTGGCTGGCAGAGTGGGAGACTTCGGCCGTGAGCCGCGCCAGCGCCGTCGGACTCGAAACCCGGTTTATGCTGCGCGACCGCGCGGTGCTGACGTGGCTCGGCGTGGCACTGCTGCTGTCTACATTTGCCGTCTGGTCGGGCCTCGCCGAGGTCCGGCAACAGCGAGACAGCATCGCTTTCCTGCTGGAAGCGGATCGCAAGGACCGAATGGCGGAGTTCAGTAAACAGGGCGACTGGGGCAGTGCCGCCTACTACAGCTTTCATCTGACTTACGCGCCACCGTCCGATTTTGCGTTTGCGGCGATGGGACAAAGAGACGCTGCGTCGTGGAAACACCGGGTGCGCATGCTGGCCCTGGAAGGCCAGATTTACGAGCACGACCCGGGCAACCCGGCGTTGGCTTTGATCGGACGATTCGACTTCGCCTTTCTCGCTGCTATCGTCATCCCGCTGGTGCTTATTGTCCTGCTGCATGACCTGCAGGCCGCTGAGCGCCGCGCCGGCCGGCATTACCTGCTGCTCGCCTCTGCGGCCGGTACAGGCTCCCTGTGGCGTTGTCGCGGTTTCGCCCGCGCGAGCGCACTGTTGGTAGCGACCTGCGTACCGCTGCTTGTCGGCGGGGCAGTGAGCGGAGCGCCGCCGGTCACGCTGGCCACCGCGGTTGGTCTTGTGCTGCTCTACACCGTGTTCTGGACACTGGTTTGCCTCTGGTTTGCGGCTAGGCAGCAATCCGCCGCCACCATCCTGGCGAGCCTGGTCGGCGTCTGGGTATTGCTCAGCACGGTGTTGCCCGCTGGGAGCCGCGCGGTGGTCGATCGTATGGTGCCGATACCGAGCGGTGCCGACATCCTGATGACGCAACGCGAGGCGGTCAACGATGCCTGGGATCTGCCCGTCGAGGACACGATGCGCCCCTTCACCGAACGGCACCCGCAATGGACCGGCTACGCCTACACCGGTGACGGCTTCGACTGGGGCTGGTACTACGCCTTCCAGCAGGTGGGCGACCAGCGCGCCGAAGCACTGTCGAACGCCTTCATGACCGGACGTCGCGAACGTGATCGCCTCACTGGATTGCTGGCGATAGCAACGCCACCGGCGTTCCTCGAACGTCAGCTGCAGCGGCTCGCCGGAACAGATACGCAGTCTGTGCTGGACTACGAAGTGCGCGTTCGGGAATTCCACGCGGAACTTCGAGCGTTCTACTACCCGGGACTGTTTGGCGATGCGCCGTTTAGTCCGGAGATGCTTAGTGAGCTGCCTGAGTTTTCGCCTGTAGTGGATTAGTCGATAGGCAGAACGAAGAGCTGAGCGATAGAGACCGCCAACTTGGCGGCCTTGAGACGTGCGTGACTAGCCCGGGAAGCTTGTCACCTTGTTGAAATTTACTAACAGCCAGTCGCGTTGCTCTTGGGTATCTGGCACCTCAACACCACGTCGCTGCGTGATGTGGTTGAACGCGTCGTCCACACTGAAAGCTGCATGAAGCAGCACTCCGGCAGCCACCAGTCCGGTACGACCTATGCCAGCACGACAATGAATCACTGTGCTCTGCCCGCCTGCTGAGGCGTGATAAACAGAGTTGGTCAGCTCGGCGAAACTTGATACTGATGGCGGCAGACCACGATCCACTATCGGATACGAGGCAAACTCCAAACCGTGTTTTTCACAAAGATCCTTCTCCTCCGACAACCCCACTTCGTAGGCCTCGTGATCTTCAAGTAGAGAAACGACTTTACGAAGGCCGGCCTGGTAGAGCCCAGCGAACTCGTCGTCAATCCATTCGCCGGCCACAGGCTTCGCCATGACGGCGAGAAAGCCGCTACCGACAAGCTCGATTTCATAGAAAGTTGGACCCATGTTTCGGAACATCCGGTGGGCTACAGCAATGCCGACAATGACAGTTTCTTGGACTATTTAAGGCTCGAGGCGGCCTCGGCGACTTAAAAGCCAACCTGGCGGCGACGTTGCCTGCCAGGTCAGCTAGTTAAGTGGTGGTGATGGGTGGAATTGAA
>JBCCNM010000039.1:0-22969 GCA_039025835.1 Pseudomonadota bacterium
CTTCAGCAACGGCAATCCGCTCAAACTCCCGCGCAGCCTCAACACCGCGACCGGACGACATGTAAGTCACCGCGAGGTTCTGAGTGACGTCCTCACCCAGTTCGCAGTCCGGGTAGTCTCGTCGATAGTTTTCCAGCACAGCGGACGCACGATCCCAGGCTTCGAGGTTGATCAGCGCGGCCGCTGCATCGTACTCAGCCGTTGCGCGGATATCGGAATCCGGCACTACCTTACCGAGGCGAAGGAAGTTGGCCACGGCACCTTCGAGGTCACCGCCGTTGCGTGCCAGTTCACCCTGCTTGTAAATCGAGGACGCGATGCGGTCATCGATGTCGTCCTGCGCCTCCTGGTCATCCACCGGCGTGAAGTTGCGCAAGCTGTAGTAGGACTGCTCGGCTTCGGCGAACATCAGCGTGTCAAACTGCGAGTGTGCAATCACCGTCCATGCCGTCCGCGCCAGCTCCGGCTTGACCGGTGGCTGCTTGGAAACCACGAGTTCGCCGACCTTCATTGCGAGGTCAAACTGCTCCTGCTTGAACAGGTCGTCGGCGACGCTGGTCAGCACAGCGCCGGACTCCGGGTGCTCCGGGTAGGTATCGGCAAAGCGCAGGCCGCTGTCGAGCGAAAGCTGGTGCCACGCCACTTTGGCGTCACCCTCGAGCGTCGCCTCGTGTTCCTTGTAGGACAGGATGGCGGCATAGCCCGCCTCGGCCGACTTTTCGTGTTTCGGGTAGTCGTAGGCGGTGCGTTCGTACTCTTCGGTAGCGGCTGCAAAGTCCTGGCTTTCGAACAGGATTTCAGCCAGCAGGAAGTTGGTATTGGCCGTGTCCGGCTCACCCGGGAAATACGCGAGGTATTTGCGATACCAGTTCGCTGCTTCCTGGTAGTCGCTGATCTCGCCCTTCTCCTGCGCCTCGGCGTGGTAGTACTGCGCGAGGTCATTGAGGTTGTCTTTCAGGTGGCCGGCCACCGCGGTGTTTTCCTCACGGGGATTGCGTACCCAGAATTCGCCGTCCATGCCGTAGCGATCGACAAAGCCCTTCTTGCCGTCGAGCACCAGCGACGGAAATCCACCGAGCTTGTAAGACTCGATGACATCCACCTGCATCAGCGGCGCCTTCGGGTGGTAAGGGTCGAGCGATACAAACGCTTCATAGCTCTTCGATGCATCGACAAATCGCTGCTGGTCGAGATACAGATCGCCCAGGTTGCGATAAATCACGTGGCTGTAGGTCGGCTTGCCGCGAGCTTCGAGAAATTCGGTAATGCTGTCGGGCCCGGCCATGTACGAAAAGCTGATGCTGAGCACCCGGAAGGTGTCTTCGACAAGCTCCTGCTCACCGCGCGACAGGTCAGTCAGCATGGATTCGCCGTCGCGCAACTCCAGGTCACCAATTTTGCGGTCGAGCAACGCAAAAAACGGCTGCAGGCTGTCTTCATGCCAGGCCAGTTTGAATTGCGACCAACCCAGCTTGTACAGCGACTGCTCGTAAAAGCGTGACGTATCACCGTAGTCAATGACGCTCGAGTACGCGATCTCGGCATCGTTGTATTTCTTGCGCAGGAACAGCATCTCACCGCGACGGAACTGCACCTCGTCGATGAGCGGCGTGTCGGGGTAAATCTGCACCAGCTCATTCAGCGCGGCCAGCGCCTCGTCGGTGCGACCACCAACCTCGTAGGCACGCGCGAGCTGGTAGAGCACCGTGTCGTTGCGCCGGTAATCGGGATACGCCTCAAGCAGCTTCTGGTAGAGACCAACCGCGTTGTCGTAGGCCTCTTCCTCCAGCGCATCGACATTCTCCTGCAGCTGCGCAGCTTCGGTGGCTTCGAGCTCGAGGTCACCGAGGCGACGCATCGCCTCGGCGCGCAGCACCGGGTCGTCGGAGACAAGGTCAAGAAACACGCGATAGCTCTCGCGAGCGAGATCCGAACTTTCAAGAATCACCTGACTCTTTTTTATCTCTACCGTCTTCTTCTCGAGGCTCTTGATCGTGTCGCGCTTCTTGACGTCGGCAAACGACGCCAACGGCAGCGCAGCGAGCAAAACCAGGACCAGCACACGCAGCATCACGGCACATTCTCCCCGACGGTGGCAGCACGATCATAGATCGCGGCGAGCGCAAAGCGCGCCTGCACGGTGTAGATATCCAGACGTTGCTTTTGCGCCTGCAGTTCGCCGACGGCGATCGACTGCAGGAAGGCACGCTGATCAGCCATGGCCTCGGCAACGCGCAGCTTCATACCGCGAAGCCTTGGCTCGAGACCGTAAACACGGGAATCAAACGCATCGAACTCCAGCGGCTGTTCACGCATCGAGTCGTCGACCTTGCGACGCGCGCGTTGTGTTTCGACCAACGCCTCGCCGGTCTTTCTCAGATCGCGTCGGATACGCCACAGGCGATCCTTGAAGTCACGCTCCAGATTCCACTGCAGCGTGCCTTTCAGCAATTGGATTTTGCGACGCACTTCTTCTGCTTCGGGAATATCAGCCAGCAGTGCCGGATTGGATTCGTAGCCGGCAATCTCACCCCAGAGCTCAAATTCGTACTGGTTGGCCAGTGCCAGCCAGTCGCCGTTACGCTCGATGTCGTTGAGCAGTGCGTCGAACTCGAGCTTGCGATTGATCAACGACTCGATGTCGGCGCGATCCAGTGCATCCATCGTACGCGGCAGGCGTTCGCGGTAGGCGATGCGCCGCGTCTCGAGCATGTTGGCGTAGACATCAACGTTGTCTTCCCAGCTCTCGAGGTTTCGATACAGGTAGTTCAGGTCGCGGTAGCTTTTCAGCCCTTCCTGGAATTCGTGTGTGGACAGCAGGTGGAACAGGTAACGGGCCTCAGGGCCTTCCGGCAGTTCCTGCATTTGCCAGTACCAGCCCGTACTGTCCAGCGGGTCATTCTTGACGAAGGCATCGAAAAACGCACCCGACTCGAGGTGGCCGATCGTGTTGTCGATGCGATTGGCTTCTTCGTAGAAGGCTTCAATGGCATTCAGGTAGTGATCCGCTGCCTGGCTGACGCTGTCGAGCTGTGCCAGCGCGTAAGGGATCGCGAGCATGGATTCCTGGACGGCCGGATCGAGCAAGTCGCGTCGGCGCAGTTCCATCCACGGCACCAGCGCTCGCTCAAAACGCTGTTCTTCAGCATCAGCCCAGCCGACGCCGAGCAGTGCCTTGTTGGAAAACGGTCCTTCGAGGCGCACGCGTTGCAACGGCGCCTTGGCCGCGTTCGGTTGCTGGTCCTGCAGCAAAGCGTAGCCAAGCGCCAGGTTGGCCTTGTCGCGCAGCGCCGTTAGTTCCTCGTTAAACGGATTCATGTCGCCGAGGTCATCGAGAATGCGACGTGCCTCGTCGAGCTGCCCGCTGCGCACGAGTGCGACACCGAGGTTGAAACGCGCGTAGCTGGCCCATTCGGTGCGGCCTTTCCAGTCGTCCAGCATGGCCACGGCGCCGCCGTAGTCACCGCTGTCGATCAGAAGCTGCGCATTCAGCATGTTCGCCTCGCGCTCAATGGTCTTGGGCAGCTTGCCTTCGATCTTCGCCAATGCCTGCTTGGACTGCTCGAGATAGCCACGCTGGTACCAGATCTTGGCGAGGAAGAACCAGGTGCGATCGCGAATCTCCTCGTCGACATTCTCGGCGAGCAGGCGTTCGAAAATCTCGGCGGCTTCAAGGTGGTGACCGTAGGACAGGAACATCCCGCCAAGCAGCAGTTCTGCATCATCGACGTGATTGCCGACCCGCTGGCGGTCCTGTGCCGCCAAAAGCTTTACGATCGCCGGGAAATAATCGTCCTGATAGAAGTGGAACAGGACTTCGCCGTAATGCGCGTCCTGAACGACAATCGGGTCACGATCCTTGTCAGCCTCGGCGAGACCGGGAAGGACGGTGACCAGTGCCGCGGTCAGCAGGAGTGAAACGCGTCGGATCAAGGATTACTCCCATTCCTTGATGTCGAACTCCGGCTGCTGCTTGGAGACGCGATCGGTGATCGACAGCTCCATGTATTTAGCGCCGATTCCCTTGTCGAAGCGCAGCGTAGCGCCCCGCTTGTAGTCGCGCGTGTGCGGCCCTTTACCGGTGAATACTGCGACGAGTTCATGCTCGCCGGTCTTCAGGTTTGCCATGTGTACGCGATGCACGCCGCCGCGCAACAGGGCACCGACTTCCCGCTCGGTGTACAGGTAGTTGGCGACTTCCTTGCCGTTGATTTTCAGACTGATGGAGTCGAGAGCGAAGTATTCGCCGACGTCCATCGAGATAAAGAACGCGACTTGTGAGTTCGCCGGGAACAGCAGTTCCTCCTCGAGCAGGAACAGGTCGCGGTTCAGGTCGAGGACTTCTTTCTTCAGCGACTGCACGTCCTTGTCGAGCTCACGAAAGCGGTCGCGTTGTGCCGCCTCGGCATCATCAGTAGCAACGACGTCGGACAGCAGGGTTTCACCGTCAAGGGTTGCATCATCCTGAGCCCAGGCGACGCCGGAAAGAAGCAGCAGTAAAAGGACACGTAGGCTGTTCACACTCAATCTCCAGAAAAACCAGCGGCCCCGCGTTTGCGGGGCCGACCGTAGCTATCACTCGCGCAACAGGGCACGGACTTCAGAGAGGTACTTTTCTTCGTAGCCCGGCTTGTAGCCGTGGTGTACGTGGCGCACATTGCCTTCGCGATCGAGGATGACCGTGACGGGCATTGCATTGACCTCGTAGAGCTTGCTGACGTCCTTGGTGGAGTCGAACAGTACCGGGAAGGTCACGCCGAGTTCCTGTGCCATCGACATCGCACGGCGCGGATCGTCGTCAATGTTGACGCCGAGCAGCGTGAATCCGACACGTTCATAGCGCGAGAAGAGCGCCTCGAGCAGCGGCATCTCCTGGCGGCACGGTGCACACCAGGTCGCCCAGAAGTTGATCATGACCACTTCGCCACGATGTTCGGACAGGCGAATGTTGGCGCCGGAGTTGCTCTTCAGAGCGAAATCAGGCGCTGTTTTGCCGGCCAGCGTGCCGGACGACGCAAGGCTGACCGCAGCCAGCATCGACAGTAAGGCGCCTACAAGAATCTTCTTCATCTTCATCCATCCTTTCCTTGAATTAATGCCAGCCGGACGTCATCCATTTCGACCGGGCAAATAGCCCGGATCGGCCCTGCTGGCGGAAGTCACGCAGAGTCCACGGCAGAATAGTGGCAGTCAGCCGCGTGACTGGCCGTGACTATCGTCACAAATGGCCGTTGTCGCCTGAACATAATTTGCGGCGGGGATGCAGTGGATGGTGGCCCGAAGAGGCCGCCCGTTCGCTGAAACCCTGCCGGCAACTTCTCGACGCAACCTCACCAGATTACGTTAAGTCGCTGTCTTTCCCGGAGTTCTCGAACGAGGGCGTTATCGCTCTGGTCCGGGCCGTGTTACCGCAATCCCTGCGGCGACCTCGGACTACTCACTATAGGCGTACGAAACTGAATTTGAAGCGATAATTCGTCGCCTTTAAGCGACAGAACACAGGTTTTTTCGCAACAGCAATCGGGCTAGCACTTGCCCGGTTCGGGGTCTGTAGCAGGCACATCCTGCAGCGGTGCGGACGGGGTCTGCAGGCCGATCGAGTACCAGATCTGCCCTTCACTATCGATGACGATGCCTTCGTAGTCGGGCAGGCAACCGAGCATGTTCAGCCCCTTCTCGACTCCCATGACAAACACCGATGTCGACAGCGCGTCGGTCATCACGGCGTCCGGTCCAAACACGGTGGCACTGTGAACACCGGCGACCGGCTCACCGGAGGACGGGGAAATGATGTGGTGATAACGCACGCCGTCTTCTTCGAAGTAACGTTCGTAGTCGCCGGAGGTCGAGATCGCTTCACCTTCGAGCGGCACGGAAATGGCTACCTGGCCATCCTCACGCGGATCGCGAATGCCGACCATCCACGGCCGACCGCGTCGGTCACCGATCAGCCGACTGTCACCACCGGCCGTGACGATGCCGTGCCTGACACCCGCTGCGCGCAGGATGTTGGCACCGCGGTCGACGAAATAACCCTTGGCAATGCCTCCGAGGTTGATACGCACGCCCTGCTCAGCGAATTCGATAGTTTTGTTGTCTTCATCAAGAGCGAGAAAGCGGTAGTCGATTTTCGCAACTTCGCGTGACAGCGTGCTGGCATCGGGCCGGATTCCTTCACGGAAATCGTAGTGCTGGCCGACACTCTCATAGGTAATGTCGAACGCACCGAGTGTCAGCACCGAGATATCCACTGCGCGCTCGACCACGTAATAGAGTTCATCGCCCGCGTGCACCGGGCCCTCGTGAGCGCGATTGTTCACGTCGCTGATAAGACTCGTTTCGATGTAGGTGCTCATCATCTGGTTGATGCGTTCGGCTTCCGCAAACACGTCCTCGACCAGCGCATTGCCCGTCGCGGTGTCCTCGTGCCAGAACCAGACCCGGATTTCGGTGCCCATTATGGGGCGCTCTCCACCGTGCCACTCGGCGCGCGCACTGGTTGAAAATGCAGCGATCAGCCCCATAATTAGCACTGCCGTATGGGCAGCGGCATTCTTCGACAGACCAATCAGGGAGTGGGCTTGTGTCATTCTGGATCTTCCTCGCAATAATTGCGGCGTTGGTGTTTTACGTCATCAACATCTACAACCGCTTAGTCAACGAACGAAATCGCGTGAAAAACGGCTTTGCGCAGATCGATGTGCAGCTTACCCGTCGCTACGACCTGATTCCAAACCTGGTCGAAGCGGTTAAAGGGTACATGTCGCACGAGCGCGAAACCCTCGAAGCCGTCATAAAAGCGCGCAATACCGCGGTCGTGAATCTTGACGCAGCCAAACTCGACCCATCCAACGCAGCGGCTATCCAGCAACTCGGTGAATCCGAAGGCGTACTCGGCAGTGTGCTGGGCCGCCTGTTCGCCTTGTCCGAGAATTATCCGGACCTGAAGGCCAACGAAAACATGATGCAATTCCAGGAAGAGCTGGCCACGACCGAGAACAAGGTCGCGTTTGCGCGCCAGGCCTTCAACGATGCCGTCATGGGCTACAACAACACCGCTGAGAATTTCCCCAACAACATCATTGCCGGCATGTTCAGCTTCAAGCTCGCGAGCTTCCTCGAGATCGATTCCGAGGAGAAGCGCGAAGCGCCGGAAGTCTCTTTCGGTTAATGCCTGACGAGGGGTGCAGCCGCACCCCTCGTCCTTCTCATCCATGAATTTCTTCGACGCGCAGGACAATGCTCGCAAGGCCACCCGCTGGCTGGTCATCGTCTACAGCATCGCCACACTGCTGATCGTCGCCGGTGTCACGGCGGTTGTGTACTTCACGCTCAGCCTGTCGGCGTCTACGACCATGGGATCGATGCTGCAAAATCCGGCCGGGCTTCTGATCGGTACGGCGCTGGCGACGCTGGGCATCATCGTCTGCGCGTCAGCGGTCAAGACAGCGCGGCTGTCGTCTGGCGGTGCGACAGTTGCGACCTCGATGGGCGGCACACTGGTATCGCCGGATACTCGTGACCCGCTCCGGCGGAGACTGTTGAATGTCGTTGAGGAAATGGCCATCGCCTCGGGCGTGCCGGTGCCGGACGTCTTTGTTCTCGAGGAGGAAACCGCCATTAACGCGTTCGCTGCCGGCTATTCGCCGAGCGATGCGGCGGTCGCCGTCACACGCGGAACTCTTGAACTTCTGAGCCGCGATGAATTGCAAGGCGTCATTGCGCACGAATTCAGTCACGTGCTGAACGGCGACATGCGCCTCAACATCCGCATGATGGGGGTGCTCTACGGCATCATGGTCATCGGTCTGCTGGGCCGCCTGATGCTACGCAGCGGCCACTACGGCGCGCTGTCCTCGCGTCGCGGCAAAAACGGCAACGCGCTGGTCATGGTCGGCCTGGGTCTCGCCATACTCGGTTTCATCGGCGTGTTCTTCTCGCGCGTGATCAAGGCCGCTGTATCAAGACAGCGCGAATACCTCGCAGACGCATCGGCCGTGCAGTTCACACGCCAGACGCGCGGCATCGCCGGCGCACTGAAAAAGATCGGTGGCTTCGAGGGGTCGTCGATGATCACGTCGAAAGACCCTGAGGAAGTCAGTCACATGCTGTTTGGCACCGGCATGAAACTCTCCAGCGTGTTCGCCACGCATCCGCCACTGGCGAATCGCATCGCCGCACTGGAACCGGGCTTCGACCCGTCGGAATTCAAACCGGTAACCGACGCAGTCCGGGAACAGGTCGCCAGCGAAGCCGCCAGCCAGTTTGCTGGCGGCGCCGTTGCACCCGAGATAAGCGGCGACAACATCGTCGAGGCAATCGGCAACCCGCAGGCGGAACACATCGCTCTCGCTGGCCAGATTCGCGAGGATATTCCAGCAGACTTGTACGAAGACGCGCACTCATCAGCCGGCGCCCTGCTGCTGACGATCGCGTTGTTGCTCGACCCGGATCAACGTCAGTTCGATCAGCAAATGGACATTGTGCGCAACGTGCTCGGTGAAAAACGCAGCCAGCGCATCCTCGCACAGGTCGATCAGGTATCACGACGACCGCGTGCGCTGCGTATGAGCCTGCTCGAGATTGCCTTCCCGGCACTTAAACGACGACCCGAGTCCGAACTCGGGGCGCTGATCAAGCTGCTTCGAAAGCTGGTCGACAGTGATGGCAAAATCGATCTTTACGAATTCTGCTTCCTGCGCATCATTGAAGGTCATCTGGCGCATGCTGCCGATCCTTCAGCGACATCCAGGCGCCGAAAATTGACACGCAAACAGGTGCAGCATGCAGCGCTGGACCTGCTGCGCATCGTGGCCCGCGAAGGTGGCAGTACGCAGCCGGCCACGGCGTTCCGCGCCGGGATCCAACGCCTTCCGGCCTGGGCTTCGGAGGCCGAGATCGGAAACGCACAGGATGACGTCGTCGCGCGACTCGACAGGGCGTTTGATCTGCTGACCGCACTTAATCCGGCCGGTCAAAAACTACTGATCGAAGCGCTGGTCGCCACAATCGGCAGTGACGGTAAGTTTTCCAGCACCGAAATCGAGGTGCTTCGCGCCTTGTGCGCCGCAATTGGGTGTCCGCTTCCGGCCCTGCAGGGCGTCGGCGAGGAAAAAGTCGCGTAACATGGAACTCTGTATTCATTTCTTGTTCAGCTAACTCATCGCATAACACTGCGCGAGAGTGCTAACGGATTGAGAGCGACCATGAAAGAGCGATTTACCGGACTTGTAGTCCTCATACTGTTATTGACATTCACCGACGCTACGGCGAACTCCCGAGAAGAGAAACGCGTTGCTGACGCATCTGATGTCATCGACCAGATCTTAAGAATACCGGAACAGTCAATTCCGCCATCGCTGCTGTCCCGTGCCTACGCGGTGGCTGTGATTCCCAATGTCGTCAAGGTCGGTCTTGGTGTCGGCGCGCGACGTGGGAAGGGCATCCTGGTAATCCGCCAGGACGACAACACCTGGAGCAACCCCGCATTCATCACGCTGACCGGCGGCAGTGTCGGCTGGCAGATCGGTGCGCAGTCGACCGACGTTATCCTCGTGTTCAAGACACGCAAGGGTGTCGACGGCATTGCCAACGGCAAGCTGACGCTCGGTGCTGACGCGTCGATCGCGGCCGGACCGGTCGGTCGAAATGCCGGCGTCGCCACCGATCTCGCCATGCAGGCGGAGGTCGTGTCGTATTCACGGAGTCGCGGCCTGTTTGCCGGCGTTGCGCTGGAAGGTGCTGGCGTCACGATGGATCGCAAGGCCAATGCGGCATTTTACGGTTCAGCGGACATGACGCCGGAGAAAGTCTTCGCGAGCTCACCGAATATCGCGCCGAACGTCGCGAATGAATTTGTCCAGTTGCTGACTCGCCAGACAAGTCGACTGCCGACACAGCCGGGCATGCAGGCCGGCACGCAAACCAGCACGCCGGACTACGCGGAAGAGGAAGAAGCCTCCGAGGTCCGCACGTTTGGTTTGCCGGACCCGGATGACGAATTCTGATTGCTACTGAGGCGGATCCTGCCTGCGCTTGAGTTCGTCGCGGATCGACTGCAGGTCTGAGGCCGGGTCCTCGTCAGGCTCCGGTTCTGTCTCTTCGACAACCGCCGCCGGCAGGTTACCCGTCGGCTGTGAGGTCGGCACGTCACTCGCGACATCGTCAAAGGGATTCTCTGTGGGTGCTGCCTCGGGTTGCGTCACCGGCGCGGCCGGTACGACGGCCACCGGCGCATTCACAGCAGGCCCTCCGTTTTCCGTGGAAACCGGGACACCGCCTTCCGGCAGGGCGCCAAACTGGGCGAGATACTCAGCCTCTTCGCGCTGGCGCGCCGCCTCAGCTGCACGACGCCTCGCTACGGCTGCCGCAGCCTGCGTCTCGCGCAGTGCGCGACGCTTTTCTTCCGAGCGGGCTTCGAATTCCTTGCGGCGCTCCGCGTCCAGTTGCGCCTCAATGATCTTGACCGCTTCGCGCGCATTGACGCACTCCGCCTCGTAGCGTGTCTCTACGCGATTGCGCGAGCAACGCGCCATCGCCGCATCGAGCAGGATCTCATTGTCGAGAAACTGCTGCACGGACCGCGGTGGCGGTTCTTCGGCGCAGGCGGTCAGCACGAGTGCTGCGGCAACAAGCTGTAGGCGTCTGAGTTTCATGGGTGATATTTCTGCGGGGATTTAAGCCCGTTTGACGATAATATCAGAGGCGTCAAGTCCGCAAAGTGGTCGTATTTCGCAGTTTTTTAGTAAGTTACGTCACTTTTTAGTGCCAATTGAAACCTTGTTGGCTAACGTGAGCTTTATTTAAACCAAGCGGTAAATTGCGTGTCCGAATCCAGCCAGTTCCGCCTGCTTGTGCAGCGGCGATTCCTGCCGTTTTTCACCACCCAGTTTCTCGGTGCGCTGAATGACAACGTGTTTCGAAATGGCCTGATCATTCTCGTAACCTTCCAGGGCATCAAAGTTGCCGGGCTCGACGAGGGAGCCTTCGCAAACGTCGCCGTTGCGCTGTTCATGCTGCCGTACTTTTTGTTCTCCGCCCTCGCCGGCCAGGTTGCCGACAAGTACGACAAGTCGGTGCTGTTCCGCCGCATCAAGCTGCTGGAACTGGGCCTGATGGTCATCGCTGCAGTCGCCTTCCTGACACAGAGCCTGGTGATCGTTTTGTTCATCCTGTTCATGATGGGTGTGCAGTCGACCTTATTCGGGCCGGTAAAGTACTCGTACCTGCCGAATCACCTCGACACCTCAGAGTTGATTGCGGGTAACGCACTGGTCGGGGCCGGCACCTATATCGCCATTATCCTCGGCTTGTTGCTCGGCGGCCTCGCGGTGGCCTACGCCCCTGGCGACCAGCGCCTGCTTGTGTCCGCGTTGCTGATGATCGCATTGATCGGCTATCTCAGCGCCCGGCAGATACCCAAGACACCCGCCAGCGACCCCACACTGAAGATCAACTTCAAACTGTGGGCCGAGACACGCCGTATTGTCGGCTTCGCCCGGCGCGACCGCACGGTGTTCATGTGCGTGCTGGGCATTTCCTGGTTCTGGTTTTACGGCGCCATCGTGTTGACGCATGTCCCGGTGTACACGAAGGACATCCTGCTCGGTACGGAGGCTATCGCCACGGCGCTGCTGGTCACCTTTGCCGTGGGTGTTGGCATAGGCTCACTACTGTGCGAGCGACTGTCCGGTCATCGCATCGAACTCGGCCTTGTGCCGTTTGGTTCAATCGGACTGACCGTGTTCGCAGCGGACCTGTTTCTCGCCCAGCCGACGCCTTTGCCGGGCGCGTCCGCGACCTTCGTAGAGTTGCTTGGCCAGCCCGGCAGCCTGAGGATTCTTTTTGACCTGACGATGATCGGTGTATTTGGCGGTCTCTACAGCGTCCCGTTGTATGCATTGATGCAAAAGCGTGCAGACCGTAAGCACCTCTCCCGAATCATCGCAGCGAACAACATCCTGAATTCGATCTTCATGGTCACGGCGACCGGCGTCGCTATCGCCCTACTCGCAGCCGGACTCTCCATACCCGAACTGTTCCTGACACTTGCGGTACTCAATGCGCTGGTTGCTGCCTACATTTACGGCCTGTTGCCTGAGTTCCTGATGCGCTTCCTCGCCTGGGTCATTATCAGCGTGTTCTACCGGGTTCGACTTGAGGGTGCAGACCGTGTCCCAGACAAGGGCCCTGCAATCGTAGTTTGTAACCACGTGAGCTTCATGGACCCGATCCTGCTTGCCGGCTGCCTGAAGCGACCGATGCGTTTTGTCATGTGGTATCGCATCTTCGATATTCCGGTCCTCAACTGGTTCTTCCGCCAGACCAAGGCCATTCCGATTGCCTCCGCGCGCGAAGACGAGACGGTGATGCAAGCGGCATTTGAAGCGATCGACGAAGAACTCGCCGCGGGCAACGTGGTTTGTATCTTTCCGGAAGGCGGCCTGACGACAGATGGTGAAATCCAGCGTTTCAGGCCGGGGATAGAGCGTGTGCTGGAAAGCCGGCCGGTGCCGGTAGTGCCCGTGGCCCTCCGACGCCTTTGGGGCAGCTGGTTCAGTCGTCGGCGCGACGGCGGACTGCGTCGCCTGCCCGGTCGTCTGTTTGCCCGCGTGCCCGTCAGTGTCGGCGCCCCGCTGCCGCCCGGTAAAGCCAGTGCGGCACAGCTGGAACTGCAGGTTCGTGCCCTGCGCGGTGATGATCGTTAGCTAAAGACCCTGTCGCAGGATTGGTGGCTCTTGCACAGTGTCCTCGAGACTGAATCGCGACCGCCACTCCGCCAGCAACTCCTCGCGATTGCCGAACAGGCCGGAGCCCTGTGCGCCGCTGTAGCGGAAGTTCGTCAGTTCGAATTCGCCGTCGAATACGGTCGGCAGAATGAAGCTGTCACCGTGGGCGGCAAGCGGTGCCGCGTTGCCCGCTATGCGCGGTACCAGCAACGCGTCTCGCCACAGCAAGCCGTCGGCGGTGGTGCTCAGGCGGTGCACCCAGCGCTGCGTCTTGGCATACAGGTCCGGGCCGGACCGGGCGAAGGTCATGCTGGTCACCGGACCCGGCAGCGGCAACGCTTCTCCGACCAGGCGACTGCTTGCCAGGTCAAACAACTGCAGCCGCGCATCACCATCGGCGATCACGAGCTGCTGGCCGTCACCGGACAACTCCAAATGCTCGAGCGACACCGAGCCGCGCCACAGCGGTCGGCTGATCCAGCTTTCGGCGGCCGTGGAGGTGACTTCCAGCAGCGTGCCGCTGACACTGCCGGTGAACAGCGACGCGTCATCCCTGTACTCGAGACTGATCTGCGGCTCAAGAAATTCAACGGTATCAACCACATCAGCCGCCTCGGAATCGACAATCACAAGACTGCCCGCGGTCAGCACCGCCAGTTGACGACCTGCCGGTGAGAACTGCATTGCAGTGACCTGCGCTGCGGGGATACTGAGCGCAGCCGACGACGGCAATCCGCTGTCGAGATCCCAGAATCGAACTTCATCGTCGTCACCGAGGCTCGCTGCCATGCGCCCGTCGGCGCTTACGGCGACGCGGCGAATGGCATCGCTGTGTCCAATATAATTGAGATCCTCCGATGCGTCGGGCATCACACGACCGTCAACCACGTCGAGAACATGCAGCAATCCGGAAGCGTCCGCCGACAGCAGGCGCTCACCACCGGGCAGCACATACAACGGTCCGTCCAGTCCCGTTGAGACCAGACGACGCGCCTCGGCCGGCGTCTCATCGGCCACCAGCGGCATGGTCCAGACACGCGCGCCGTTCGATCCCCACGGCGTCACGATGTGGCGTTCGTCGTCGGAGAATGCGAGCAGGCCGGGAGAATCCTCACCGCCAAAGCCCAGCATCGGGCCTGTCGGTGCGCCATCCAGTGAGCGACGCACCTGGTAGCCGATACCCGCATGCCCGGAGAGTGACAGGTTGCCCGCCGGTGAAAACGCAAAACGCCAGTCGCCGTCACCAAATTCTTCGAACACCGGGCGGTCCGGTGCGGCGACTCGATACTGAGCGACACCACGCCCGCTGAACACGACACCGACGTGACTGCCGTCGTAAGAGACATCGAGCGAGCCCGGTTCATAAGCAAGGTTGAACTGAGCCAGCAACTCCTCGCTCTGCATGTCCCAGACACGGACGCCGCGATCGGCATCGGCAACGGCGACTCGACGACCGTCGGCGCTGACCGCATCGAGCAGTGGCACGATATCGAGCTCGAGCTGCGAGAGCCGCTTGCCGTCAGCCAGCGACCAGGTTTCAAACGTTGTTTGCTCCTCACTGACTCGTCGAACCGACAACAGCCCCTCATCGGGCAGTACACGCAGGCTGTCAGCGCCGGTATCGATCGGCAGCGAGTTCAGCAATCGACCGGAGGCGACCTCCCAGACATGCACGACCGATGCCGTCGCCGTAACGATCCGCAGACCGGCGGTGTCGAGACCCACCGGCTGCTCGTTGGCCGCAACCGCCACGGCACCCAGCGGCTTGCCAAACGCCAGGTCCCAGATACGCACGCTGTCACCGCTGGCCGCGCGCGCCGTCGCATAGCGGTTACCGGCATCGACCCAGACGGCCGTCGCCGGCACCTCGAGCGGGTTCGGGATATTCAGGCCGCGCTGGAAGTCCTCGGGCAGGCCCTGGCCGTTCAGCGTCAGGTTCCAGCCCACCAGGTGTCCGCCAACGCCGGGTGACTGGTCGCGGATACTCAGACTCCAGGTGCCATCGAGTGCTTCGCCGACCAGCGGACGCAGTTGCCGGCCTGGAATGCGGATGACGTCGTTGGTCGATGCCCGACGGACCGGCGGATCGATCGTGACGGACTTGCCGGACGGCGCAGTCAGACGGATAAACAGATCGTCAAAACGCTGGTGGCTGATGCGCAGGGTCAGGCCGATGCGGCTGACATCGCCCTCGGCGCCAACCGCGACGCGCCGTACCAAGGGATCGATATCAAGCGCGCGCAATTCGCGATCCGGAGACGCCATGACTTCACCGCCATCCAGCGCCCACTGCTCGACGATCGCCTTATCGACACGACTTAGCACCTGGTTCACCGGATCAAAGCGCAGCGGTACGTCGCCGTCGGCCTGCAGGGTGTCGAGCAGCAGTGGGTAGTCGCTGGAAACCAGCATGGCGGCGCGATTGCGGCGCGACCGTGTGGACGTCTCGAACGATCGAATCGCCGCGAGCAAGGCCCCGTCCCTGTCTTCGGTGCGCAGCGCGCCAACAACCCGTCGGTCCCAGAAATTGGCGATGAGCCGGCTGCCCAGCATCGCCTCGCTGTCCACCGCGTCAGCCAGCGCGGCAATGCGCAGGATGTCTGGCTCCTCGGCACTGGCGGCAGCGCGCGTGATCAGGAACTGTCGAAAAACCGCGTCGGCCGAATCGGTGTGGCCAGGAAAGGAACGCAGGTTGAGCCAGGTTTGCTGTGCATCCTCGAGCGTTGTCTCTGTCGCGGTCAACACACGCACGTACGGGTTCGGCAACAACTGCGTGTACCAGAACGGCACCGCTAGCATCATCAGGATCGCGGCTACGACATAGGCCACAACGCGCCAGTGCGACGGCAGGTTTTCGTTCGCCCAGCGTGCCGTGAACACCATTTCATAAATGCGGTTTCTCGGCCGCAGGCTGCCGTGCTCGTCGAGCACCACCAGGCCCTGCGACAGCAGTCGCCGCTGTGCCGACTGGCCGAGATCCGTCGCAACGTCGACGCCCTTGCGTATCCGACCGTACAGATTCAGCACCGCGTCGGGTTGCGGGCTGGCGAGCAGCGTTGCGTGCAAATGGCTGAGATGTGGCTCGTTGCGCGTGGCTGCCCTGCCCGACATTTGCTGCACGACGAGTTTGTCGATCGCCTCGTTCAGGTCTTCGGTAAACGTGGTCCGCGAAATCGCGCGCGCCAGTTTTTGCGACAGGTAAGGTTGGCCGTTGGTCCAGTGATAGACACGATCGAGTGCCAGCTTTGCGTCTTCCGCCGCGAGATTCAGCTCGGTCGCAAACAGGTCGAGTTGGTTTCGGTCGAAGTCTCGCAGATTGATCGCCTGCGACACATTGAACGGCGACTGCATCGGATCATCGATCAGGTCGACCGGATCACATTCACCGACGAGCACAAACGTCAGTCGTTGAAAGTCCGGATCCATGACGCGCGCGTCGTGCGCGGCGCGAACACTGGCCAGCAGCGGTGGTGCAAACTTCGGGCCCTCGATGGCCATCAGGGAATCGACAAACACAACGATGTTGCCGTCAATCTGCGGCAGGATGATTTCCGCGTAAAACTCGAACAGTCGCTGGCGATTGGTCAGCAATGCCTTGTCCTGCCACCACTCCTGCAAATCCATACGAATGCGCAACTGTCGCAACAGCCGGTAGGCCAGGTTGTAAAACCAGCGACCCACGTCGGTGTCGGATTCCTTCGGTGCGATTTGCTTCAGGTCGAGCGTGGCAACGCGGATGTTGGCAGACTCTACGCGCGCCGACACGGCCGCGATCAGGCTGGATTTACCGGTTCGGTTGGGTGCGAGAACGTGGGCATAGCGCCCGGCGGTCACAGCCTCGAACAAGAGGTCGTCGGCCCTTCGCGGGATGTAACCGGCGCGCACTGCGTGCAGTGGCGCTCCGACGCTGAAGAATTCGCCGGTGGCATCCGTGTCGCGCACGGGCTTGCTGTCAGAGTCGCCAGTCATCGGGTACCGGGGTATCCTGCGGTATTGCAGTTTACCCGACGGCCGTGGACCAGGACACAGACATTGACGAGGTGGTGCTGAAAAGCGACCTGTTTGGTCACGTGCTGCGTGTGACACGCAACGGCGCGATCAGCGTTCGTCGCGATATCTCCTCGGCGCCTTTCTGGACACGAGGACTTGCGCGTCGCCTGATGCGGCGGGAAGCTCGCGTGCTGGAAGCGGTGCAAGGTATCGATGGACTGCCGGCTCTGTTGCACAGCGATCGCGACACACTCGAGCGCAGCTTTCTCGACGGACAACCGATGCAGCTCGCACGCCCTTACGGTGCATCTGGCTACTTCAGCGATGCGCGTCGCTTGCTGCATCGACTGCATCGTACCGGTGTGGTGCATAACGACCTGGCCAAGGAACCGAATATCCTGGTCACCGCCGATGGCCGCGCCGCATTTATCGACTTCCAGCTGGCCGCCCGGTTTCGTCGACGCACGCGGCTGTTTCGTCTGCTGGCGCGCGAAGATATCCGGCATCTCCTGAAGCACAAACGCTACTACTGCGCCGAAGCGTTAACGGCGCGGGAAAAATCCATCCTGGAAAGGCCGTCCCTGCCGTCACGCCTCTACATGCGCACCGTCAAGCCGGTGTACTTGTTCGTGACCCGCCGACTGCTCGGCTGGTCGGATCGGGAAGGTGCCGGCGACCGCGGCGCCGTGCGTTGAGGCGGTGCGCGGCGATTTCCGCTTGTCTATAATTCGCCGTAGATAACGCTGCTGGACAAAGGGATGGACTTCTGTCACCAACACAATCTGGTCGAGCCCGACTCAGCCGGCGCTGAGCGACCTTTCGGTATCCGGGTGACACTTCCCGAAGGTGACACCTTGCGAAATCTGCTCGGTGACGACTGGGAAAAACTGCACTGGTACCCGACCGCTGATCAACGCGACGCCGCATACGAAAAGATGGCGCTGCGTCACGGCTACTACCGCAAGACAGACAACCCGACGCAGATTCTCGAAAAGGTTAACCGCCTGCGCTGATCGTCAGGCCGGCCGGGTCTGGCCGTTGCCCCGCACCACGTACTTGTAACTCGTGAGCTGTTCGGCTCCGACCGGTCCGCGCGCGTGAATTCGTCCGGTGGCGATGCCGATCTCGGCGCCCATGCCGAACTCGCCGCCGTCGGCAAACTGCGTGGACGCGTTGTGCATCAGGATGGCGCTGTCCGCGCGTCGCAGAAATGCATCGGCGGTATCTGCATTCTCGGTCACGATGCTCTCGGTGTGCCCTGAACCGAACGTCGCGATGTGTTCAAGAGCGGCCTCAAGGCCGTCGACCACGCGAACAGCGATGATCGCATCGAGAAATTCCTTGCCCCAGTCGTCGTCGGTGGCGGTATCCATCGACGCGACGATCGCGCGCGCCGCGTCGTCGCCGCGCACTTGGCAGCCGGCCGCCAGCAAGGCATCGGCGACAGCGGGTAACAGGCGCTCGGCGGCGGCCACATCGACGAGCAGGGTTTCAGCCGCACCGCACACCCCGGTGCGGCGCATCTTGGCGTTCACGGCGATCGCCACCGCCTTGTCGAGATCGGCATCGCGGTCGAGATACACATGACAGATGCCTTCGAGATGCCCGATGACCGGCACTCGCGCGTCCTGTTGCACCCGCTCGATCAGGCCCTTGCCGCCGCGCGGCACAACCACATCGATACTGTCGGTCATCGATGACAAGAGGTAGCCGACCGCGTCACGATCGCGGGTCGGCACCATCTGTACTGCCTCCGTCGGCAGACCCGCGGTCTCCAGGCCCCGATGCAGGCAGGCGAGCAGCGCCTGGCTCGACCGGAAACTCTCCGAGCCTCCGCGCAAAATAACGGCGTTACCCGATTTTACGCACAGCCCGGCGGCATCGGCGGTCACGTTGGGTCGACTCTCGTAGATGATACCGATGACACCCAGTGGCACTTTCACACGCTGGATGCGCAGGCCGTTGGGTCGTTCCCATTCATCGTCAATGGACTGAATCGGATCGTTCAGTTCGGCAATATCGCGCAGTCCGGCAGCAATACCGGCAAGGCGTTGTTCGTCGAGCGCCAGCCGGTCGATCATCGCGTCAGACAAGCCGCGTTCGCGTGCAGCCGCGACGTCCTCAGCATTGGCCGCGAGAATCGCGTCGGCTGACGTCTCAATCGCATCGGCCGATGCCATAAGCGCAGCGTTGCGCGTCGCCGTATCACTCTCGCCCAGCGCGCGGAACGCACGACGCGCGTTCGCGCCCAGTGCCTGCATGGTGGCGGATAATTCCGGCGTCGTGTTCATGTTGTGTGCAATACCATTTCGTCTCGATGAACCATGACCGCGCGACCGCGGTAACCAAGTTTGCTCTGAATCTCCTCGGATCGGCAACCGGCCAGCAGGCGCGCATCCGCATCCGAATACTCCGCTAGCCCGCGACCGATTTCGTTGCCGTGGTTGTCGACCAGCGTGACGACGTCACCGCGGCGGAAGTCGCCGATCACCTCGACGACACCGACAGGCAGCAGACTGGAACCGTCGGCCAGTGCATTAGCGGCACCTTCGTCCAGTCGCAGTTCACCGCTGACGGACAGGGCGCCGGCAAGCCATTGCTTGCGCGCCGAGGCCGGTGTCTCCGAAGCTGGAAACACCGTACACGCCGCTCCTGCCGCGAGTCGATGCAGCGGCTGCTCCGGCTCGCCGTGCGTGATCAGCGTCGTGCAGCCGGCGCGGGTCGCAATGCGCGCTGCCTGCACTTTCGTCGCCATACCGCCGGTACCGAAGCCGGAGCGTGTTTCACCGGCAATCGACAGTATGTCGTCATCGATCGACTCAACAACTGGAATGAGCTTCGCGCCCGCATTCACCGTCGGGTCGCTGTCGTACAGACCGTCGACGTCTGACAACAGGATCAGTCCGTCTGCCATCACCAACTGCGCGACACGCGCCGCCAGCCGGTCGTTGTCGCCGTAGCGAATCTCTTCGGTGGCCACCGTGTCATTTTCATTGATGATCGGCACGACCTGTTTTTCCAGCAGGCAGTTCAGCGTGCTGCGTGCGTTCAGAAACCGGCGGCGATTTTCGGTGTCTTCCGGGGTCAGCAATACCTGCGCGACATCGATACTCTCGTCTGACAACGCAGACTGCCAGGCGTGTGCGAGGCCGATCTGACCGCTGGCCGCCGCCGCCTGCAACTCCTCGAGCCGGGCTCGACGCTTGTCGATACCCAGGCGCCGGCTGCCGATGGCCACGGCACCGGAACTGACAATCAGGACATCGGCGCCGCCCTGTTTCAGGAACGCAATATCGCGCGCGAGACTCTGCAGCCAGGTGGCATCGATGCGATCGTTGTCGCCGACCAGTAACGACGAACCCACCTTGACGACGAGACGCTTAAACGCAGACAGATCGACATTCACTGCAGTCACCTAGCCGGAGAGCTTGTGGTGCTGATCGAATGACGACAGCAGGACCTCACCCTTTGAGACGGCGACACTGCCGCTGCGCGCCACGGCCGACACCTGCCCGACCGACGGCGCCTCGTCGACGAAGGCATCAATCTCGGCAATGCGGCCATGCAACTGCATCGTGAAGCTGTTGGTTGACTCATCGAGAATCTCTGCCGAATGCCGCTCAGCGAATGAGCGAACGCGCGTCGTGTCTTCGTTTGTTTTCAGTTTGACGATAGCAAGTTCACGTTCAAAGTGATCACCGAGCGTCATGTCGTGAATATTGACGACGTCGACGAGCTTGGCCAGCTGTGCATTGAGCTGTGCGATCGCCGCATCGGAACCGGTGACCACCAAAGTGACCCGCGACACGGTTTCGTCGTCCGTGGGCGCCACGTTCAGGGAGTCGATGTTGTAGCCGCGTGTCGAAAACATGCCGGTCAGCCGTGTCAGGGCGCCAACTTCGTTTTGCAGCAACACAGAAATTGCGTGTCTCATCGGGGTGGGTTTCGAGGCCTTCGGAAAGACAGAAAATTTAGTTTCAAAAAAAAGCTTTTTCGTGCTGCAACAGCTTGATTCGCTTGATGTTGTCGCAGTTATTCCGCTATTGCAATGCAGGGTCATATGGGAAACACTCGACCCGTCTCCCAGCCGCTCATCCCAGCATGCAAGCCGACATCCAAGCGATCCATCCCAAGGCCGGTCAGTCGATGACCGGTGCCGACATTATCGTCCAGGTTGTGGCCGATGAAGGCGTCGATACGATCTTCGGTTACAGCGGCGGTGCCATCCTGCCAACCTACGACGCCGTGTTTCGATACAACGACACGCACAAACGTGAAGACGGCAGCTCGGCTATTCCGCTGGTCGTGCCGGCCAATGAGCAGGGTGCGGGCTTTATGGCCGCCGGCTACGCCCGCGCCAGCGGCAAGGTTGGCGCGGTCATGGTGACCTCGGGACCCGGGGCGACCAACATGGTGACACCGGTGCGCGACTGCATGGCGGACTCGGTGCCTATTGTCGTAATCTGCGGACAGGTGCCGCGGGCCGCCATCGGCACCGATGCTTTCCAGGAAGCGCCAGTGTCCGCAATTATGGGTGCGGTCGCCAAGCACGTGTTCCTTGTGACCGACCCGAAGAAACTCGAGGCGACGATGCGCAGCGCTTTCGAACTCGCGCGCACGGGGCGACCCGGGCCGGTGGTCGTCGACATCCCGAAAGACGTGCAGAACTGGGAAGTTGCTTTCCAGGGTGAGGGGACGGTGCCGCTCGGCGGCTATCACCGCCGACTGGACGCGGTGACCAGCAATCGCCTGAGCGACGACGCCGCAAAACGCTTCTACGACATGCTCTCCAACTCCGAGCGACCGCTGATCTACGCCGGCGGCGGTGTTATCAACGGCAATGCCACCAAATCGATGCGCCGGCTCGCCAGCGAATACGGCATCCCGGTGACCACGACGCTGATGGCGCTCGGCGCCAGCGACACCAAACACCCGCTCGCGCTGCACATGCTCGGCATGCACGGCCTCGCCTCGGCCAACTACGCGGTCGAGGATAGCGACTTCATCATTGCCGTCGGCGCGCGCTTTGACGACCGCGTGGCCGGCGTCCCGGACAAGTTCGCGCCGAAGGCGCGGCACATCGCCCACTTTGACGTCGACAGCGCCGAGATCGGCAAGGTGAAAAACGTCGACTGGCATCACGTCGGGGTCATGCGCACCGACCTCGACGACCTGCTGGCCTTCGGACGCAAAACCGGCTTCAAGAAGGACTTCTCTGCATGGCACGCCGAGATTGCCGATCTGAAAGCAAGCTATGGCCTGAACTACGACCGCGACAATCCGCTGATCCAGCCGTACGCCGTGATCGAGGAGATCAATAAACACAGCGAAGGCCGCGCCATCATCAGCACCGGCGTCGGCCAGCACCAGATGTGGGCAGCGCAGTATTTTGACTACTGCGAACCGCGACTTTGGCTGACCTCCGGCAGTATGGGCACGATGGGTTTTGGTCTGCCGGCGGCCATCGGTGCGCAATTCGCGCAGCCGGATCGCATCGTGATCGATATCGACGGGGACGCCAGCATTCGCATGAACCTGGGCGAGCTGGAGACGGCCACCACCTACAAGCTGCCGGTGAAAGTCGTGGTGCTGAACAACTTCGGCGACGGCATGGTACGGCAGTGGCAAAAGCTGTATTACGACAGTCGTATGTCCGGCAGCGACAAATCGCTGCACAAGAAAGACTTTGTTCGCGCCGCTGAAGCCGATGGCTTCGGGTTTGCACGCCGCCTCGACGACAAAGCGCAGATCGAGTCCACCGTCCGCGAGTTCATGGAATACGACGGACCCGCCTTCCTTGAGGTCATCATCGACCCGGATGCCGGCGTCTACCCGATGGTCGGTCCCGGCCAGAGTTACGACCAGATGGTGACCGGCGACTTCATCGCCTGCCGCGGCAAGGGCGGCGACAAAAAAGCCGGTCCGAGCGAGATGTTTTAGGAGCGCGTCGGCATGGCGGAAATGAGCCTGACCGGAAGCTGCCTGTGCGGCGATGTCGAATACCGGATCGGCGGCACGCAGATCGCCTTCTGGCACTGTCACTGCCGGCGCTGCCGCAAGGCCAGCGGCACCGGCCACTCAAGCAATCTCATCGTCACTCCGGTTGACCTGGCGTTCACCCCCGGCGAAGAACACATCGCTCGCTACAAGGTGCTCGCCGACAGTCTCGACTCCGATCCGGGGGTTGAGGCCGGTGGACGACTCTTCAAAGGCTCGGAAGTGAGCTGGTCGTGCAGTGACGGAAACACGCC
>JBCCNM010000040.1:0-22848 GCA_039025835.1 Pseudomonadota bacterium
GACTTCGAGCTTGTTGATCGCAGCACCTACTTTGGCAATCCGGAACGCACTCAGGGCCGCATCAGCCCGGACGGCTCGATGATGAGCTTTATGGCACCGCTGGACGGTGTCATCAACGTCTGGGTTGCGCCACTCGGCGATTTCAGCGCCGCGAAGCCGATCACCGACGACAAGCTACGAGGTATCGGCGGCCACAGCTGGGCGCGCAACGGCACGCACATCTTGTACACCCGCGATACGGGCGGTGACGAGGATTTCCACATCTACTCGGTCAATGTTGAGTCGGGCGAATCGATAGACCTGACGCCGTTTGAAAAAATTCGCGGTACATTCGTCGGCAGCAGCAGTAAATACCCCGACGAGTACCTGGTGGGCATCAATAACCGGAACCCGGCCTACCACGATGTTTATCGCGTCAACGTGGTATCCGGCGAGCGCGAACTGGTGCTTGAGCATGACCGCTTCGCCGGTTTTGTCGCCGACATGGACCTGAATATCCGACTTGGCCTGATCCCGACGCCTGACGGCGGCTTTGACGTGCACAAGATCCTGGCCAGCGGCGACTCGGAAAGTCTGCTGAAGATCGCGGAAGAGGATGCGCTGACCAGCGCACCGGTAAATTTCACCGCAGACGGCCAGCACTTCCACATGCTCGACAGCGCGGGTCGTGACAAAGCGGCACTGCTAAAGGTCAACATCGATACCGACGAACGCGAAATCATTGCTGAAAGCGACAAGGCGGATATCGCCGGCGTGATCGTCGACCCGGCGACCAACGAGGCGCAGGCCTACAGCATCAACTACAAGAAAACCGAGTGGATGCCGATCGGTGACAGCATAGTCGACGACCTGGACAAGCTGTCGGAGCTCGGCGGTACGGTCAGTGTGCTGGCGCAGTCAGCCGACAACACACTGTGGACGGTTGCGGTCGATGGTTCGACGCAACCGCTGACCTACTTCGCCTACGATCGCGAAGCCGGTTCACTGAGAAAGCTGTTCACGGCACAGCCCGAGCTCGACAACATCCCGCTGGTGGAAATGCACCCGGTCTCGATCGAGTCGCGCGACGGACTCGAACTGGTGTCCTACCTGTCACTGCCGCCACACGCCGATCCGGACGGCGACGGCAAGCCAACAGAGGCGGTGCCGATGGTGCTGCTGGTCCACGGCGGACCGTGGGCGCGTGATGAATACGGCTTCTCCGGCTTTGCCCAGTGGATGACCAACCGCGGCTACGCGGTGCTCAGCGTCAATTACCGTGGCTCAACCGGTTTCGGCAAGGCCTTCATCAACGCGAGCAACATGGAGTGGGCCGGCGCCATGCACGACGATCTGATCGACGCCGTACAGTGGGCTATTGACGAAGGCATCGCTATCGAGGACCGGGTCGCAATTGCCGGTGGATCTTATGGCGGCTACGCGACTCTGGTCGGCCTGACGTTTACACCGGAGACCTTTGCCTGCGGCGTGGACATCGTCGGGCCGTCCAACCTGGTGACATTGATCAACAGCGTCCCGCCTTACTGGGAGCCGCTGAAGGCACTGTTCAAATCGCGCGTCGGCGACGTTGAAACCGAAGAAGGTCAGCAGTTTCTGCGCTCCCGTTCGCCGCTGTACAAGGCAGACCAGATCACCAAGCCGCTGCTGATCGGTCAGGGTGCCAACGATCCGCGCGTCAAGCAGCCTGAGTCCGACCAGATCGTGGAGGCCATGCAGGCCAATGAGCTGCCGGTGACCTACGTGCTGTACCCGGATGAAGGCCACGGATTTGCACGCCCCGAGAACCGCGAGTCGTTCTTCGCCGTCATGGAGACTTTCCTCGACGACTGTCTCGATGGCCGGGCGCAGACGATGGCCGGCGCTTTTGACGGTTCGTCGACGATGATTCCGGCGGGTATCGATTACATAAGTGGCCTTCCTGAGGCGCTCGACGGGTTTGAGCCGGTCATCAAGAACTAGAGCAATCGAAGCTCGCAACCTTCACAGCCCGCGGGGTCTGACCCCGCGGGCTTTTTTATTGCCCGCAACCCTACTCGCCTGATTGGATTGCAGAGCGTGTACGCTAGACTCGAGGTTTTCGAGCGACACTACGCATGAACAAAACGCGCGAAACACAGATCGCCCAGGGTCTGCACTACGTCGACCCGGAGACCGGTGGCGTGGTGCCGCCTATCCAGCCGTCGACGACATTTGCCCGCGATGAACACTACGCGCTGATCGGTGGACACCGGAGTTACAGCCGCGATCACAATCCGAGTTTCGATGCCGCGGAAGCCATGCTGGCCACGCTGGAAGGTGCCGCCGATGCCAAGCTGTTTAGCTCCGGAATGGCAGCCGCGGCCGCCGTTTTCCAGGCGCTGAAGCCGGGCGATCACGTGGTGTATCCAAAGGTCATGTACTGGGGCCTCAGGGGCTGGCTGCTGGACTTTGCCAAGACCTGGCAACTCGAACTGTCGGCGTTTGAACCGGGTGTCGATGGCTCCTTGGAGGCGGCGGTTCGACCGGGTGCCACGCGGCTTGTCTGGATTGAGACACCGTGCAACCCGACGTGGGACATCATCGATATTCGCCAAGCTGCGGGCATTGCGAGGGCCGCCGGTGCCACACTGGCCGTCGACGCCACGGTTGCCACCCCGGTACTGACACGACCGCTGGAGCTTGGTGCTGATATCGTTATGCATTCGGCGACCAAGTATCTGAACGGACACAGCGACGTACTCGCCGGAGCGCTGGCAACGCGCACCGAGGACGCTCTGTGGCAGCGCATCCTCACGCTTCGTGCCGAACTCGGTGCGCTGCCCGGCAGTCTCGACGCATGGCTGTTGCAGCGCGGCATGCGCACGCTGTTCCTGCGTGTGCGGCAGTCCTCAGCATCGGCACTGGCGATCGCACACCACTTCGAGCACCATCCGGCCATCGAGCGAGTCGCCTACCCCGGACTCGAAACGCACCCGGGCCATGCTATTGCGAAACAACAGATGCACGGCGGCTACTCCGGCATGCTGTCGCTGCTGGTGAACGGCGATGAACAGGACGCGCTCGATATGGTGAGCCGCTGCCGGGTGTTTATTCCGGCAACCTCACTCGGCAGTGTAGAAAGCCTGATCGAACATCGCTATACGATCGAGGGGCCGGACAGCCCGATACCGCGCAACCTGGTGCGGCTGTCCGTCGGTGCAGAGACGGTCGACGATCTGATCGCCGACCTCGAGCAGGCGCTCGATTAGAGACACAGGTCACAAGATCGGCCTCGCCTGATCGTATTCGCGAAGGCGTCGAGATAGTCTCTCGGGTATGAGTGCCTCCCCTGACCACACCGGTACCGATACGGCCACCGATTTCAGCTCGCGCGCCAAGCGCCAGCAGGAAGCGCTGGCGTCATTTGTGTTCGAAGACGCAATTGCGCAGGGTGATGTCATCGAGACCGCACGACGATTGTCCGTGATGGTTTCGCGCGCGATCGGCGTGGAACGTGTCGGCATATGGCTGCTGTCTGATCTGAGTGACGAATTGATTTGCGTCGAGCAGTGGCAGGACACCGAGGCGAGCCACTCCAGCGGTATGACGCTCGTCTCGTCGGACTATCCCGAATACTGGGAAGCGCTGCAGCGTGACTCACGCATTACTGCAGACGATGCGCTGACGCACCCGGCCACGCGGGACTTTGGCGATGTCCTTCTCAAGCCACTGGGTATCAGCTCAATGCTCGATGCCGGCATCCTGGTCAACGGCGAATTCGCCGGCGTTATCTGCCTGGAGCACACCGGCGAGCCGCGGCACTGGCACCAGGACGAAATGACGTTTGCGAGTGCCGCTGCCATCCTGATGTCGCAGGTGCTGGCGCAGGACGCGAGAAATCGCTCGGAAGCGGAGAGCAAGCGGCTTCAGGAGCGTTTGCTACAGGCCGAGAAAATGGAATCCGTCGGGCGTCTCGCAGGCGGTGTGGCGCACGATTTCAACAACATGCTCGCCGTGATTCTCGGCCAGACCGAGATTGCGCTCAGTCAGCTTGGAAAAGAGGACCCCGGTTACAACAGCCTGAAGGAAATCCAGCAGGCCGGTCAGCGCTCATCGCGATTGACGCAGCAGCTCCTGGCGTTCGCTCGCCGCCAACCGGTCAATCCCGAGGTCATCGACCTGAACCGGTCGCTGGAGAGCATGATCAGCATGCTGAAGCGGCTGATCGGCGAGAGCATCACGCTGCACTGGCAGTTTCAGGACGAGCTCTGGCCGGTCCGCGTCGATCGCTCACAGCTCGATCAGATCGTCGTCAACCTCTGCGTGAATGCGCGCGATGCGATGGGAGGACGCGGCACGGTGCGCATTTCGACCGACAACGCGCACTTCGCACCAGCGGATATCGATTCGCTGCCGGACGCGTCGGTCGGTGACTATGTGCGGCTGAGTGTTCAGGATGACGGTGCGGGCATTGCCGCTGCAGATCTGGACAACCTCTTCGAACCGTTTTTCACGACCAAGCTCACGGACACCAGCACCGGTCTGGGTCTCGCCGTTGTGTACGGTGCTGTCAAGCAAAGCGGCGGTTTCATCCACGTCGACTCCACGCCGGACCGTGGCACGACATTCCACCTGTACTTCCCGCGTGAACGTCACGAACTGGTTGCCGTAGACTCGATCGACGAACCGGGCACCGAGCCGCGTCAACAGGAAAGAGTGCTGCTCGTCGAGGACGAAGTTGCCGTGCTGCGCATGACCACCGCGATGCTCGAACAGCTCGGCTACGAGGTGGTCGCCGCGCGCTCGGTCAGCGAAGCCCTGAAGGTCGTCGAAGCACCGGATAACGGCATTCGCTTGCTGGTCACCGACGTGGTGATGCCGGAGATGTCCGGCAAGTCCCTGGCGGAACGTGTGATGGACGCCGTGCCGGGTGTTACAGTGCTGTTCATCTCGGGCTACACGTCGAACGTGCTTGGTTCGGGCGGCTCTGTTGATGCGGGTTTCAATTTTCTGCAAAAACCGTTTTCCGCGGCCCAGTTGGACGCGAAAATTCAGGAAGCGCTGTCCGACTAGGTCCGGTTCGCACCGGTAATGACAACAACTAACAACGCCTCCTCCTTGCGCCGAGACATCGGTTTCTATGGCGCCGCCTTCCTCGTACTTAACGGCCTGATCGGTGCCGGCATCTTCGCCTTGCCGGGCCGTATTGCTGAAAACGCGGGGCTGCTGAGCCCGTGGTTATTTCTCATCGTCGGCGCACTGTTTCTCGCCGTCGTGCTGACCTTCGCCGAGTTGGCGAGCTACTACGACAAGACCGGTGGACCGGTGCTGTACGCCAAGGATGCGTTCGGGCCATTCGCAGGCTTCAGCACCGGCTGGGCTATTTACCTCAGCCGGGTTACCGCGTTTGCGGCCAACGCGAAGGTGCTTGCGGAATACGCATCCGGACTGCATCCGGTGCTGGCGCCGGAGCCTGCGCAGCTCGCGATGTTTATTGGCGTGACTGTCGGGCTGACCTGGGCCAACTACGCAGGCGTCAAAGACGGCGTGCGAACGATGGCCGTGCTGACGTTTTTAAAGTTGACGCCGCTGGCCCTGCTGGTGATCCTCGGCGTGCAGGAAGTCACCGGCGCAAGCTTTATCCCGGCAGCACCGTTTACCATCACCGAACTCGGCACGACCACGCTGGCTCTGGTGTATGCCTATGTCGGCTTTGAGACTGTCGGCGTGACTGCCGGCGAAACCGACCAGCCGAGACGCAAGATACCGCGCGCGCTCGTGGCAACCCTGATCGCGACCGGTGTCCTCTACTTCCTCATCGTGCAGGTATTTGTCGCCGTCATTCCGCCGGAGGCCTACGCGACCTCCAATTTGACCGACGTGGGCCGGGCACTGGTCGGGCCGATTGGCGGCACGGTAATCGCGCTCGCAGCGGTGTTTTCGATCGGTGGCAACCTGTCCGGCTCAATGCTGTCGGCGCCGCGACTGATCTTTGCGATGGCGGAGCAGCGCACGCTGCCGGGCTTTTTCGCGCGCGTTCATACCCGTCACGCGACGCCCTACATCAGCATCCTGTTCACCGGCGGCCTCGCCCTGGTACTCGGCTTTTCCAACGACTTCCTGGGGCTCGCAGTCGCCAGCACGGTTGTGCGCCTGCTTGGCTACATCGTCTGCATCGCATCGCTGCCGCGAATCCGGGCACAGGCCAGCGAGGCGGACAAGGCCGAAGCATACCGCCTGCCGGGCGGCTACACGATTCCGCTTATCGCGCTGGCGATCTGTCTCTGGCTGACGGCGCAGGCTTCCGCTGAATCCTGGAAAATGCTCGGCATACTGCTGGCCGTCGGCGGCGTGCTGTACCTGATCGAAACCTTGCTGCTGAAATCCGATGACACGGAGAGTCAAAGCTCATGAAGACACTCACCCTGATTACCCTGGCTCTGGCCGGCGCCCTGTCCGCCTTTGCCGACCAGCCGGTCGTGCGCCTGTCGGAACCCGTTACGGTCTCTGAAGAGCACGAGACGTTTGGTCGACCGCTGGTCGTCGATACGGATGTGCACAGCCTGGCGGAGGTTATGAGCCGTGCTGAGCAACTGCTTGACCGCCGCGTGCTCGTCGAAGCTCGCGTATCCAGGGTCTGCCAGAAAAAAGGCTGCTTCTTTATCGCCACAGACGGCGACAACGTCGTTCGCGTGTCGTTTCGGGATTACGGATTTTTCGTGCCCACCGACATCGGCAGCAAGTCGGTCCTGCTCGACGGTTCACTGGTGAAAGTCGAACGCAGCCCGGCACAGGCCACCCACCTGAAGGAAGACGCCGGTGACAACGATGCGTCGCTGGATGCCGGTGTTGTCTACGAGATCGTCGCCGACGCGGTGCGGGTTCCCAGGGCCTGACCGCGGCAACTCGCAACGCGATCGACTAGCCGGCCGCGCCGATATCGTAGTACGTCGGCGTCGCTGGTCCGACCGGCATGCCCAGCACAAACACCCAAACGAAGAAGAACGTACTCCACAGCACGATGAACGCGATGGAATACGGCAGCATCATCGCGATCAGCGTACCGACGCCGGCCTTCGGCACGTAGCGTGAAACAAACGCCATGATCAGCCCGAAGTAGCTCATCATCGGCGTGATGATATTGGTGCTGCTGTCGCCTATGCGGTAAGCCGCCTGAATAACTTCGGGGCTGTAACCGATCAACATCAGCATTGGCACGAAGATGGGCGCTGTTACGGCCCACTGCGCCGACGCAGAGCCAAGCATCAGGTTGATGAACGCGCAGATCAGAATAAAGAAGAAGAACAGGAATGGGCCGGTCAGGCCCATTTCCTCGAGGAAAGTGGCGCCGGTTACCGCCGTGACGGCGCCCAGATTGGTCCAGCCGAAAAACGCGACGAACTGTGCGGCGAAAAACACCAGCACGATATACAGCCCGAGCGTGCTCATCTGCTGCGCCATGGCGTCGATGACATCGCGATCCGAACGCATCACGCCGGTAATCCAGCCGAACACGACTCCAGGCACGAGGAAAAAGACGAAAATCATCGCGACGATGCCGCGCAGGAACGGTGAGCCCTTGACCAGGCCGGTTTCCGGATTGCGCAGCACCGCGCCTTCCGGCACCACCAGCATCGCGATACCGATAATCATCAGTAGCGCTGCCACGCCGGCCGCCCTTAGTCCACGTTTCTCGATCTCGCTCAGCGGGTCCAGCCGGTGATCGTCAAAATCGCCGAGGCCCGCGGACGCTGGATCGTACTTGCCGAGCGTGGGTTCGACGATCTTGATGCTGACAAAGCTCGCCACGATCGTGATCAGGAAGGTGCTGGCAATCATGAAGAACCAGTTGGCGCTGGCATCCACGGCGTAGTCCGGGTCGATCAGCTGCGCCGCTTCCTCGGTAATGCCGGCCAGCAGCGGGTCGACAGTACCCAGCAGCAGGTTGGCGCTGTAGCCACCCGACACGCCGGCGAATGCCGCGGCGAGACCGGCCAGCGGATGTCGGCCGAGCGACAGGAAGATCACTGCCGCGAGCGGCACCAGCACAACGTAGCCCATCTCGGAGGCCGTGTTCGATATCACGCCGGCGAACACGATGGTGACGGTCACCGTGCGCGGGTTCGCGTTCAGGACCATCGCGCGGATCAGCGCTGACAGGAGTCCTGACTTCTCGGCCACGCCGACGCCGAGCAACGCCACCAACACGGTACCCAGCGGCACGAAGCTCGTGAAATTGCTCACGAGGTTTTCGATGATCATGCGGAAACCGTCACCGTTCATCAGGCTGACAACTTCGATGAGGCCGTTGTCTGCACGTCCCTTGGCGCCTTCCGGTCGGGGGTCGGCCACGGATACGTCCATCCAGCCAAGCAAGCCGGACAACAGGACGACACCGGTCGCAAACAGGGCGAACAGCGTGACGGGATGCGGCAGGGCATTCCCCAGCGCCTCGACGACGCGCAGGAAGCGCGCCATGCGGTTTGAGGTCTGGGTGGGATCGACGTCCGTGTACTCGGTCAAACCAAGTCTCCTTCTTGTTATGCCGGCACTGTAACCGTGCGGCAACCGGTTTGCCAGCAGGCCCCGGAGACATGCATTACACTTCGCCAGGTGTTCGTCATGAGGCCATTCACCGGAATGCTCGTCGCCTGTGTGCTACTGCAGGCACTCATTCCTGTTGGCTATATGCCGTCAAGCTTCGCCGACGGCGCGCCGGTCAAGTTCTGCCCGAGCGGCATGCCGGACGCCGTCGTGGCCGCGATCTACGGCGAACATCATCACCACAATCATTCAGACGACTTTGAGTTCGAGCGCTGCGAGCTTGCCGGCGGACCGGCAACAGCCATTCTGGCTGAGGTCCCCGAACACCGCATTGCCCGGCTCGATAACACGCTACAGCAGCCGGTCAATGTTGCCGTTGCACCCACAAGCAAGCGACCGTTCAACTACCAGCCACGGGCGCCACCGACTCCGGAAATCAACGCACTCGCAATCTGATTTCTTCTTTTACGGAGTCAACAAATGAAACGCATTTTTCTAGCGGCCGCACTGCTGTGCGCGCTGCCCGCTGTTGCCGACGACCGTCCCGACGGCCACGCACCGATCGGCGTGATGGGTGATCACCGACACGCCGCCGGCGAATTCATGGTCTCGTACCGCTTCATGAGCATGTCGATGGAAGGCAATCTCGACGGTACCGACAGCCTGTCCCCCGAACAGATCGTCACCACGGTGCCGAATCGCTTCGCCAACCCGCCAATGATGCCGCCGACGCTGCGCGTGGTGCCAACCGAGATGACGATGGACATGCACATGCTCGGCATGATGTACGCGCCGACGGACCGCATCACGCTGATGGGCATGGTCAACTGGATCAGCAACGAGATGGACCACCTGACATTCCAGGGCCCGACCGGCGACACGCAACTCGGCACCTTCCGGACACGCTCCACCGGCTTCGGTGACACGCGCCTGTCCGCGCTGGTCGGACTGAACGACCACTGGCACGCCAATATTGGCCTGTCCCTGCCGACCGGCTCCATCGACGAGACGGCCAATGTCCTGACACCGATGAACACCCGCCCGTCGCTGCGTATGCCGTACCCGATGCAGCTCGGATCCGGGACCTATGACCTCATCGCCGGACTCACCTACAACCGCTTCCTCGACACCTGGAGCTGGGGTGGTCAGTGGCTGTCGACCATCCGCACCGGGGATAACGACGAGGGCTACACACTGGGTGACGAGCACCAGCTTACCGGCTGGATCGCGCGTCCGGTGACCGACACGCTGTCCATCGGCGGTCGCCTGAGTTACCGGGATCGCGGCAGCATCGACGGCATCGATCCGCAGATCATGGCGCCGATCCAGACGGCCGATCCGGACAATTTCGGCTTCAATCGCATTGATCTCGGACTGAGTGCCAATCTGCTGGTGCCCGGCACGAAACAGCGGCTCGCGCTGGAGCTGACGGTACCGGTTGAACAGGACCTGAACGGTCCGCAGCTCGAGACCGACTGGATCGTTACTCTGGGCTGGCAGTACGCGCCGTAGCGTCGGCTTCTGACTTCCGCCGGACGAGCGGCCAGAACAGCTGCTCGCCGGCGGACATGTCGTCGAGATTCTCGACCCCCATTCGATCCGGGTAGCGCCGCGTTATGCGCGCGGTGCCGAACAGGATGTCCCAGAAGAACAGCAGGTTGCCGTAGTTGCCCTTGTAGTGAGTCGCCTCGTCGTCGAGGAATTTGCCGTGATGCGCGCTGTGCGTGGCCGGTGTCGAGATCACCCGTTCGACCACCCACATGACCGGCGACATCCACGGAATCCGATACAGCTTTTCGTCCCAGCGGACATCGCTGTGCGCGCCGTAAATCACCGCCATCTTGATGACAATGAAAATAGCGTAAGCCCAGCCGAGGCCCAGGTAAATCATGGCGCCGGAAAACCACAGCGATGGCATCAACAGGTAGTAGAACACGTTGTTGCGGTAAACGATGCGAATCGACAGGTATTCCGCGTTGTGGTGCGCACGGTGCAGGTTGTACAGCCACGGGGTGTTGTGCGTCAGCCGATGCCACCAGTATTGCATCATGTCGTCGAACACCAACAGCAGGCCGAACTGGGCGATGAGCGGCAGTGTCGCCAATGCACCTGCCGAATTCGGCGCCAGCAGGCTGGCCAAAAAACCACCGGCGGCCAGCACAAACGGCTGCGTAAACAGGATCAGCGTCATCGTGCTGACGACCTCGACGACACCGTCATCGCGGGTCTGGCGCGGCTTGCGGAAGAATTTTGTGAACAGGATCTCGAGCGTAATAAAGCTCAGGAAAATGCACAGAATGACAATGATTTCCGGTTTCATGGCGCCCCCCGTTGCCGACAGTCGTCGGCTTGCACCGGCCTATAGACTACCGCATATTCAGCCGGTCATGAGAACCGCCGTCCTGAAATGACGCGATCGAAATACACCGTCACCCTCGCGTTCCTGCTGGCCGTGCTCGGCCTGCTGATCGCCAGCAGCCTGCTGTCGACGATGATCGCGTTCATGGGTGGCAGCGGTGATGCGTCTTTCCAGCTACTGACGACACTGCAGCACTACGGTATCGGCTTCAGCGCAGCACTGACGCTGCTGTCGATCCTGGTGTTTGCGACTTTCCGCGGTGTGACGCCGGGACTGCAGGTGGCGTGGCAGCATGTCCCGGGGTGGCTGCTGTTTGGCGCGGGGATGCTGATCTTTCTGGCGCTGCTCGGCGAGTTGTCGTACTTCCTGATGCGCAATTCGACGCTGCTGGACGCCGAATGGGTCAACCACGCGGCGCTGCTGTGCCTGATCGCGGCATCGATCGCCGCCTGCTTCGTATACGCCGTTATCCACGCGGCCAGCGGCGCGGCGCCGTACGTCCGCGCACGCTGGTAATCGCTATTCCGCGATCTCCATCATAATTTCGTTACGCCGCAGGAAGCCGGGCACCATCGGCGCGTCGTAGCGCGCCAGCATCGGCGCCGACATAACCTTGACGCCGTCACGCTCAAGTGCGGCTTCGAGTTCGGCGAGTTTGCGCTCGTACAGACCGTCGTTCATGCGACCGGAAAATCGTGAGGCGGCGACCAGGCGGGCCGGCCGTTCTACGATGCGAATACGCGAGTCGTTCGGCATCGGCAATGTATCTCTGCTGTATCGACGCTCCATGACGAACGCGTAGGTGTAGCCGTCGTCGCCGCTGACGGACTCGACCGGGGCGGTCATGGCCATCTTCTCACCGACATCAATCGACTCAACCGGCGCGGTCATGTTCATGCGCGTCTGGCTGCGGTTGTCGCCAAAGATATAGTTGGCGAGGATACGGAAGCCGCTGTTTCCGGCGCGGGCCATGCTGCCGTTAACGTCGACCTCAGCCACCAGGTACGGCGAGTAGCGACGCAATTCGTAGTCGTCGGTCGTCTTCACGACCTCGTAGTCCGGAGTTTCGGTAGCCATAGCCGGTAGGGACAGCGCTGTGAAGAGAAGCAGGAGTAATCGTTTCATGCCGCGATGCTAGCGAAGCTACGCCGTATTCGTTGTAACAAACTGTTTTTCAGGAAGTCGTGGCAGGCGTCACTGCTACACTGCACGCATGACGTTTGCAGTAATCGGCGCCCTGCTGGGCCTCATTTTCGGCGGGCCGGTTGGTCTCGTGATCGGCGCGATAACCGGCTACATCGCCGGCGTCGCCCTGGCGAGCTCCGTGATTGGCGGACTGCGTGTTGCCCAGACCAGCCTGATGGATTCGACCTTTTCGATCATGGGCGCGCTCAGCAAAGCCGACGGCGTCGTCACCCGCGACGAGATAAACGCGGTCGAGCGCATGTTCACGATGCTGCGCATGGACGAACAGGCGCGCAGCGATGCCAAGGCCTCATTCAATCGCGGCAAGCAGCCCGACTTCGACCTCGACGACGCGGTCGATCGCCTGCGTGCCATCACCCGCGGCCGCGGACCGCTGATCCAGCTCTTCCTGCAACTGCAGGTGATGGCGGTGGCCGCCGACGGACGTATCGATCCGGCGGAACACGCAATGCTGGTGCGCATCGCCAAGCGACTCGGACTCAGTGAATTGGACGTGCAACGCCTCGAAGCCCTGCTGCGCGCATCGACCGGGGCTACCGGTCAGGCCGGTGGTATGCCGCCGACGGCCAACCGGCTGGACGACGCCTATCAGGCGCTGGGCCTGACCCCGGACGCCAGCGACGCGGAGCTAAAACGTGCGTACCGGAAACTCATCAGTGAGAATCACCCGGACAAACTCGCCGCCCGGGGTCTGCCCGACAGCATGCGCGCTGTCGCCGAGGAGCGCTCCCGCGAGATCAACAAGGCCTACGACCTCATCAAGGAGTCGCGCGGCCTGAGTTGACGATTACTCGTCTTCGACAACGACGGCGGTACCGACAGCGAGCAGCTCGGCTGCCCCGCCCATCATCACCGACGTCGTGAATCGCGCACCGATAATCGCGTTGGCGCCCAGGCTCGCTGCTTCGGCGGTCATCCGGTCGATCGTCTGCTCGCGGCTCTCGGCTATCAGCTTGGCGTATTCGTGAATCTCTCCGCCTACGATGGTGCGCAGACCCGCCATGATGTCCTTGCCGATATGCCTTGCGCGTATCGTGTTGCCGCGGCAAAGGCCCAGCGTCTTGACGATCTTCTTACCGGCGATGGTCTCTGTCGTGACTACAATCATTGTCAAATCTCCACGTCGTTGTATTTATCGGTTTTGCTTTCGATCATGCGCTGGCGAACCACCGAGCCGAGCAGTACCGCCAGCCCGCCGTAGAAGCCGCCTATCAGCAGCTTCATGGACACCGGAATCGATGGGTCGGTCAGGAAGCCAAACACCACGATTCCGCCGATAGCAAGCGCGCTGATGACCAGCAACACCCAGCCAATTCCCCGTGAAACCTGCACACCTGTCTCGTCCATCTGTTCTCTCCACTTGTCTTCGCCATACTGGCTCAGCGTTGCGTTGCCCACCTCGCTGCGCAGGGCTTTCAGCTCCTCCAGCAAGGCCTGCGCCCGTTCATTTTCAGCGCAGTGAATTTCGACACGCTGGCGCTGTTGCTGCGTCAGCTCGCCATCGATATAGCCCGACAGCCATTCGTCGAGGTACTGGTCAATCGGACGTTCTTCAGTATTCATCGTTTTGCAGCGCCTCCTTCAGCGCCAGTCGTGCGCGATGCAGCCGGGACATGACCGTCCCGCGGGCGACGCCCAGCACGTCGGCGATCTCGGCGTACGACAGGTCGAGGTAATCTCGCAGAATTACAATTTCCCTCGCGTCTGCACCCAGCGTTGCCAGCGCGGACTCGATTTGCCGGGATCGTTCGTCGCGGCTGACTTCCTGTTCAGGTCCAGGGCCGCTGTCGGCCAGTTCCTCGACAGGAACCCGCTCATCCCGACGTTTGCGACGGATGTCGATACACCGGTTTCGCACCACACGCAGGAACCAGGGCTTTAAAGGGCCCTTGTTACTGTCGTAGGCTTCCGGTTTCGACAGTACGGTTGCGTACGCGTCGTGCACCGCATCTGCCGCGTCGTCGGGGTTGCCGAGAATCTGCGTCGCAAGCGCATGAGCGCCGCTGCCAAGCTGTGCCAGTCGTTGTTGCATCGCGTTGTTTTTCATCTGCTACACACACTATACGCACGGCGAGGCGAGTTTATTCCCCCGGCAGGCGAACTAATTTCAGTGCTTTTTATGACCCGTATGAACCAGCCCGAGATCGTGGCCAGCGGCATCACCCGGACCTACCAGGAAGGCAGCCGTCGGCATACCGTTCTCGAAAACATCGATCTTCAGATTCAACGCGGTGAATCCGTTGCCGTCCGCGGTCGCAGCGGATCGGGCAAGTCCACGCTGCTGAACCTGCTGGGCGCCATCGACTCACCGGACAGCGGCACTCTGGTCACCTGCGGCGTCGAGCTGACCGATCTCGATGAGCATGCGCGCACGCTGTTTCGTCGCGAGAAGCTGGGCTTCGTCTACCAGGCGTTTAATCTGATACCGACGCTCACCGTAGCCGACAACATTCGCCTGGTGCTGGAGTTGAACGCGATTGTGCGCAGCGACGCCGACGCGCGTATCGAGGAGCTGCTCGGCGCCGTGGGACTCGAGGACCGTGCCGCGAGTTTCCCAGACATCCTCTCCGGCGGTGAGCAGCAACGCGTCGCCATCGCCCGCGCGCTCGCCCACCGTCCGAGAATACTGATCGCCGATGAACCGACCGGCAATCTCGACGACACCGCGGCTGAAAACGTGCTCGAGCTACTGGAGCAGCTCGTGCGCGTGCAGGGCGGCACGATGGTGATCGCCACACACAGCACCCGCGTGGCCGCCGCCTGCGATCGGAGTATCGAACTGCACAACGGTCGGCTGGAGCGCGTCGAGTGATACCGGTTCGCTGGCGAGCCAGCTTCAGTTACCTCGCACGGCATCGATGGCAGCTTGCGCTGTCGATTGTCGGTATCGCGATCGGCGTCGCCGTTATCGTTGCCGTGGATCTTGCCAACGCCAGCGCACGCAAGGCCTTCCTGCTGTCGATGGACACGGTCACCGGCGAGGCCACGCACCAGGTGATTGGCGGTCCTCGCGGTGTCGATGCGGCGCTGTACCGCGACCTTCGGGTGACCCACGGTATCGACGACATTGCGCCGGTCATCGATGAACAGCTGACGATCAACGGGCGCCGGTTCGGCGTGATCGGCATCGACCTGTTTGCTGAAAACGCGATGCGCAGCTTCACGGCAGAGGCAGACAGCAGCGGTGATGCAAATGCGATCGTTCGCGATTTTCTCGCGCTGCCAGGCGCGGCCTTGATGAGCCGGCGCAGCGCCGACTCGCTCGGCATCGGTCCCGGCGACCGCTTCACCGTGGTCACCGGCGGGCAGTCAGCCGAGGCAGTGCTGGTCGGCCTGTTCGGCGGTGACGCGACGTCGGCCCTGGACGAACTGATGGCCGTCGATATCGCCACGGCGCAGGCTTGGTTCGGGATGGATGAGCTGTTGTCGCGCATCGATGTGCGCATCGACGGTGATGCGTCCGCGTTTCGCGCCCTGCTGCCGGACAGCGCCACGCTGCTCGACGCCGAAGGTCGCACGCAGGCCACTCTGGATTTGAGTGCGGCGTTCATGACCAACCTGACCGCAATGAGCCTGCTGGCGCTGCTGATCGGGGTATTCCTGATTTACAACAGCGTCAGTTTTTCGGTACTGCAGCGGCGCGGACTGATCGGCGTGCTGCGCGCGCTCGGCATGACGCGACGGGAGATTTTCGTCTCGATACTTGGCGAGGCTGCCGTGCTTGGTCTGCTGGCATCGTTGCTCGGTCTCGTGGCCGGCAGCCTGCTCGGCGAGCAGCTGCTGGGGCTGGTATCGCGCTCGATCAACGACCTGTATTTCCGCGTCAGTGTCACCGACGTCAGCCTCGATCCCGTGACGCTGGCAAAAGGCTTTATCGCCGGCATGCTGACTTCGCTGCTCGCGGCAACGATACCGGCTATCGAAGCCGCTTCGTTGCAGCCAAGGCTGACTCTGTTGCGCTCCTCGCTCGAGCAGCGCGCCGGCCGTGCGCTGCCGAAGGTCGCGTTGAGCGGCATCGGCATCATGCTGGCAGCCGCACTGCTTCTTATGCTGTCCGGTCGAAGCCTGGCCGCAGGCCTCACCGCCGTGTTCATGCTGATCGCGGGCTTTGCCTTGTGCGTGCCGCTGATCGCAAAACGCTTTGCCGCCCGCCTGGAGTCGCTGGCTGAGGCGGTCGGCGGCACCGCATCGCGGCTCGCCGTCGCCGGAGTCGGCTCCAGCCTGAGTCGCACCGGTGTCGCCATCGTGGCGCTCGCCGTCGCGGTTTCGGCGACCATCGGCGTCAGCGTCATGGTGAACAGTTTCCGCGTTTCGGTTGATGACTGGCTCGGCGTCGCGCTGCGCGCCGATGTGTACGTCAGTGGCAGCGGCCTGCCGATTAGCGACAGCGATCGGCAGCGCGTCATGTCGCTGCCGGCGGTCACGGCGGCCAGCACGTCGCGACTGGCACGCATAGAGGATGCGTCCGGCACCCGGTCACTGCTGGTCATCGACATGGCGCCGGACGCCTACGCCGGTACGACACTGCTCGATGCCGACCCCGAGACGACCTGGCCTGCCTGGGAATCCGACGATGCCGTGCTGGTCTCGGAGCCGTACGCGTACCGTTTCCGGGTATCGCCCGGTGATCGGATCGACCTGCGCACCGATCGCGGGATGCGCGCGTTTACGGTGCTGGCGACCTACCAGAGCTTCGACGTCAACGCGAGCGGCCTGATGATCAGCCGCAGTACCTATGACCGTCACTTCGACGATGTTGCGATCGACAATCTCGGCCTGTACCTGGGCGACGATAGCGACGCGGGCGCCGTGGTCGAGGCAATCGAAGCCCTGCCCGGCGCGAGACTGTCCGCCACATCGAATCGCGCCATTCGCGATCTGTCGCTCGACGTGTTTGATCAGACCTTCATCATCACCGATGTCTTGTACTGGCTGGCCACGGGTGTGGCACTGGTCGGAATCCTGTCGTCGATGCTCGCTTTGCAACTGGAAAAAGACCGTGAACAGGGCACGCTGCGCGCGCTTGGAATGACGCGCCGGCAGATCGCCGGCCTGATCAGCACGCAGACCGGTGTGATCGGTTTCATCAGTGGGCTCGCATCGATTCCGCTGGGGCTGGTCATGGCCTGGGTGCTGATCGAGGTTATCAACCGGCGCGCCTTTGGCTGGCAGATCGACATCACGATCAGCCCGGTGATCATTGCTCAGGCGATGTTGTTTGCCGTGATCGCCGCACTCGTCGCGGGCCTGTATCCGGCACTGCGGGCAGCACGCGTTGAGCCGGCCATCGCCATGCGGGAGGAGTAGTGTGAGACGTCTGTTGTGGTGTGTTTGCCTGATGGCAACCGCGAGTTTCGCGGACGACGAGCCGTCGCAACTCGCCGGCCTGCTGGGCGCGGACGATCAGCGCGGCTTTGCGCGTGCCATCGAGCCGCGACGTTTCGTGTTTCCCGATGACCACGGACCGCATCCGGCGTTTCGCAACGAGTGGTGGTACGTCACCGGCAACCTCGACGATGACCGCGGCCGCCGCTTCGGCTTTGAGCTGACGATTTTCCGATTTGCACTGCTGCCCGGCACGGACGCCAGCAGCGACGGCTGGCAGACCGGCCAGGTGTACATCGCGCATTTCGCGATCACCGACCCGCAAGACGGGCGTTTCCTGGTCGCCGAAAAGTCATCGCGCGGCGCAGCCGGCCTCGCCGGTGCGCGATCGGTGCCGTTTGCCGTTTGGCTGGATGACTGGTCCATCGCTGAGGACGGCAACGCGTGGCGACTGAAGGCCTCGAGCGACGAGATCGCCATTGACGTGGAGCTCGATGCCCTTAAGCCTCCCGTGCTGAACGGTGATGCCGGCCTGTCGCAAAAGTCCTCGGAACCGGGGAATGCATCGTACTACTACACGATCAGCCGGCTGGCGACATCGGGCTCGCTACGGATCGCCGATGAAACATTCAGCGTATCGGGCGAGTCCTGGCTGGACCGCGAATGGAGTACCAGTGCCCTGTCCGGCGAACAGGTGGGCTGGGACTGGTTCGCACTGCAGCTCGACGACAACACCGAGCTTATGTTCTACAGCCTGCGCTTCAAAGACGGCACCCAGGATCCGAGCAGCGCGGGTACCTTCATCGCGGCAGACGGCTCGTCGATCAAACTGGCCGCCAGTGACGTTGAGCTAACGGTGACGGACACCTGGAAAAGTCCGGCCGGCGGTCGCTATCCGGCCGCGTGGACAATCGCGGTACCTGCAATGGGCCTGAACCTGACGGTGACGCCCGTTATGGCAGACCAGGAACTGTTCACAATCGTGCGCTACTGGGAAGGGGCGGTGGACATCAGTGGTACACGCTTCGGCGATCCCGTCGACGGCCGGGGCTACGTGGAACTAACCGGCTACGCCGACAACGACGGTGAACCCTGATGGGCCGCTGGCGTCCGCCGGCGCCGACGTCGTCGGCGTACATCACACCCGAGGGTTATGCCGCCCTGCAGGCCGAATTGAAAAACATCTGGGTACGTCGCCGGGACGTGGTCAGGGCACTGTCGGACGCAGCGGCTGAAGGCGACCGCTCCGAAAATGCAGAGTACATTTACCGCAAGAAAGAGCTGGCCGGGCTGGACCGACGCATTCGCTACCTGCAGAAGCGCTTGCCGGACCTGACCGTGGTCCGCGAGCACCCGAACCCCGACGCGGTGTTTTTCGGCGCTACAGTAACGGTCTGCGATGACGGTGACCGTGAGTCGACCTATCGCATTGTCGGTCCCGATGAAACCGACGCGAGAAAACACTGGATCAGCATCGACTCACCGCTCGCCCGAGCTCTGTTAAAGAAGCGTGTCGATGACGAGGTGCAGATTACGATCGGTGACAACAATCGCAGCCTGGTCGTGATGGCAATCACTTACAGCGACTAGTCAAAGTCGGCAGCTGAATGCCGCTCCGCCAGCTGTTCTTTGTCCTCGCCCCAGGTCCGGTTAACACGCAGGCCACGAGTGACCGCCGGACGTGTGTCGATCGCCTCGGCCCAGCGGATGACATTCTTATAGCTCGCGACGTCGAGAAACTCGCCGGCTTCGTAACTGTTCCGCAGCACAAGTCCGCCATACCAGGGGTAGGTCGCTATATCGGCGATGCTGTAGTCGCCGCCGGCGAGGAAGGGGCGCTCGGCCAGATTGCGATCCAGCACGTCCAGCTGCCGCTTGACCTCCATCGCGTAGCGGTTGATCGGATACTCGAATTTTGCTGGTGCGTAGTGATAGAAGTGTCCGAAGCCGCCGCCGAGAAACGGCGCACTGCCCATCTGCCAGAACAGCCAGTTCAACGTTTCAGCGCGGGCCGCCGACTCGCTCGGCAGGAAATCGCCGAACAGCTCGGCGAGATACACAAGAATCGAGCCGGATTCGAACAGGCGGATGCCGGTCTCGGTGTCCAGCAGAGCCGGAATCTTTGAGTTGGGGTTTAGTTCGACGAATCCGCTGCCAAACTGGTCACCCTCGGTGATTCGTATTGGCCAGGCGTCGTACTCGGCACCGCTGTGGCCGGCCTCGAGCAACTCCTCGAGAAGGATGGTCACCTTCTGTCCGTTCGGCGTCGCCAGCGAATGCAACTGGAAGCGATGTTCACCGTTCGGCAGCTCCCGGTCATGCGTGGCGCCGCCGATCGGACGGTTGATATTCGCAAAATGGCCGCCGCTCTCGGCGTCCCAGGTCCAGACTTTCGGTGGCTCGTAAACGTCGGTCATCTGTTTATTTCCCGGTTGCAAGGCCGGGGAGACTAGCGCAACGAGCCGCGCGCTCAAAATGTCGATTGGAAGCTTGGAAATAACCTGCAGACATGACTATGTAAAAACACGACGGTAACGCCCGGAAACCGGGTGATATCACCCCGTGTGGGCTCGGGAAAACCCTTAAGTAATGCAATCTGCGAGCCGTTAACCGTCCTATGGCGAAAGAGTCTCCGCCCAAACCTGCGACGGGAAAACGCTAATCATGAAGGAATTCGCGACCAATGCGGTGCGATTGCGTGTGTTCTACATACTCGCGCTCGGCATTCTTGCGGCCCTGTCGATCTCCACGCACGTGGTCCTCGGCTCACTGAACAAGGCCATGGAGAGCGATGGCGCCGTAATCAATATCGCCGGTCGCCAGCGCATGCTCAGCCAGCGCATCGGCAGTCAGAGTCTGCAACTCAAAACAGCCTTGTTCAACGAGGACGATACACAACTCGAATTTGCCATCGAGAGCCTCAGGAATTCGCTCGATCTCTGGGTGTCGAGTCACGAATCTCTAAGGAGTCGGGATGCGGACGTGGGTCTGGCAGGAGAGAACTCGGCCGAGATCGATGCGGCGTACGCAGCCATAGATCCGGACGTCCGCGCTGTGGAGGCGATTGTCCGCAACCTGCTGGAAGCCGCTGTGGGTAGCCGCACCGCTACCGGCCCCGCGGTGTCACCGGGCATCGGCCAGACCGTCGTCGCTTACACCGACGGATTTCTGCCTCGCATGAACACTATCGTTTCCATGCACGAAGCTGGATTGTCGGTGAAACTCGAGCGGATCCGCTTCGCTGAGACGTCCGCCTACCTGGCCTCCCTGGTGGTGCTAACGGTCGTGGCGCTGTTCATGTTTGAGCCGGCGATCCGCAAGATCGCGGAGCAACGCGGTGATCTTGACAACCTCAAGCGCGCGATCGATTCACACACTCTGTATACAGTCGCGGACCTGCAGGGACGGATCGTCGATGTCAATGACGACTTCTGCAAGCTCAGCGGCTACTCGCGTGATGAGTTGATCGGCCAGCCGCACAGTATTCTGAATTCCGGCTACCATCCACACGAGTTCTGGAGAACCATGTGGCGCACGATCGCCTCAGGGAAAGCCTGGCGCGAACAGGTCTGCAACAAGGCGAAAGACGGCTCACTGTACTGGGTCGATTCGACCAACGTGCCACAGCTCGACAAGCAGGGAAGAATTGAAGGCTACATTTCATGGCGTTTCGATATCACCGAGCAGAAGCACGCTGAACGCCAGGCTGAGGAAGCAGCTCGCGAGCTGGAGGGCGCCAAGCACGAGATCGATGCCGCGCACGAGGAGCTGCAAAGCATCCTCGACGGCATCCCGGGCCTTGTGTTCTACAAGGACGACCGCAACAACATCATCGACTGCAATGCGTCTGCCGCCAAGTACGTGGGCCGCCCGCGCGAGGATATTCGCGGACGACCGACCAAGGAGTTTTTCACCAAAGAAGAGGCCGCTTTCCACCTTGGCGACGACCTCGAGGTGATCAGGAGCGGCAAGCCGAAACTCGGCAACGTGCGCGAATACGATCTTGCCGGTGGCACGCATGTGCATATGCGTCTCGACAAAGTGCCGTTGATTGGCGAGAACGGTCAGCCGGACCGCGTCGTGCTGATCGCTACTGACGTCACCGACATGCAGAACGCGAAAGAACAGGCACGCCGCGCCGAAGAGCGACTGAATTCAGCACTCGCCAACTCAAATACCGGTCTGTGGGACTGGGATGTGACCACCGGCGAAACGTATTTCAATGACACCTGGTACGAGCAGATCGGCTATTAGCCGGGTGAGCTGCCGATGACGGCGGATACCTGGGCCCAACTGGTGCACCCGGACGACCTGAATGACGCGATGGCGGACATCCGTGCACACTTCGACGGTAAAACACAGATTTATCGCAACGAACATCGCCTGCGCCGCAAGGACGGCAAATGGCAGTGGATTCGCGACGTGGGCAAAGTCGTCGATCGCGACAACGACGGAAATCCGATTCGCATGGTCGGCGTGCATATCGACATTCAGGCACTGCGCGATGCCGTTGCCCAGACCGAGTCATTCAATAGAGAATTGCGTGAGAGCCAGGAGCGATTCGAACTCGCCCTCGAGGGCTCTCGAGACGCGATCTTTGACTGGGACATTCCGGCCGGCCGCATTCACCTGTCGCCCCGCTGGCGCGAACTGCTGGACGACCCGGCACTCGATCTCGTCGCCTCGCGTACATCGATGCTCGGTCACATCGCCTCCCTGGACATTCACCGGGTCAAGCGCGCGCTGACCCGATTTATTGTCTCGAAGAACGCCAAATTCGAACTCGAGTTCCAGATGATGACACTGGACGGCAAAGCAATCTGGGTGCTGTTGCGCGCCGCCGCGGTGCGTGATGACAAAGGCAAGGCGACGCGACTGTCGGGCTCCATCGCCGACATTACGTCCATGAAGCAGGCCGAAGAAGAACTCAAGCGCCTCGTCCAGCAGGACACGCTGACAGGACTGGCCAGCCGTTCGCGATTCATGGACGCGCTTAAACGGGCCTTTAGCCGCTCGAAGCGATCCAACAAATTCATTGCGGTTCTGTTTTTCGATTTCGATCGCTTCAAGGCCGTCAACGACTCTCTTGGCCACGATGCCGGCGACGAATTGCTGATCAGTATTTCGCAAAGACTGGTCGCCAACGTGCGCGATGTCGACACGGCCGCACGCTTCGGCGGCGACGAATTCGTCATCCTGCTGGAAGACTTGCCGGATACCGACACCGCGAAACTCGTGGCCGACAAACTGCTCAAAGCCTGCGCGAAATCACACGATGTGCGTGGCCACAAACTGGTATCGACAGCCAGTATCGGCCTGGTTACCAACGAGACCAGCGACGGCGGGCCCGCCGAATTGCTGCGCTTCGCGGATGCCGCGATGTATGAAGCCAAGCGCCGCGGCCGCAATTGTGTGGTCGAGTTCGACAGCGAAATGTTCAACGAGCAACTCGACAA
>JBCCNM010000041.1:0-22337 GCA_039025835.1 Pseudomonadota bacterium
GTCGATAAAGTCCTGCTCGCCCGGAGTGACATCGACGCGTCGCTGGTCTACGACCTGATCGGGGAGTTGCTGCGGCTGCGCCCGGCGCTGGCCGCCGAGCAGCCGGGGCTGTTCACCGGTCTGAACGCCGACTTCGATGTCAGTCACTCAACTTTTGTTCTGCACGAGGGAACCCAGTCCTTCCTGCAGCGCGAAGCGCCGACGGTCTATGAACGCTACTCGGGAGTGGCCGAAGTGGTCGTCACGATTCTTGTCGCGCTGGGCAGCGCATCTTTGCCGGCATGCGAGTCTATCGCCTGCGCCGCAAGAATCGCATAGACCGTTTCTACACCAACGTCATTCGCATCCGCGGCTCCGTATCCGAGGCGAGCAGTCCGGCCGAAAGAGCCGCCGCTATCGAGGAAATCCGTGCCCTGCAGACCACGGCATTCGAACTACTGGTGGACGAGAAGCTGGCTGCCGACGACAGCTTCCGCATCTTCCTGACGCTGTCGAACGAGGTGATCGAGGAACTCGGAGCAGCGTGACCGACGCTGGACACGGCAGCGCCTTGCCCGGCACTGAATCCTCGCTGATTCGGTGACACCGACGGCTGTTGAGAGGAATAGCACGGCATTGAACATCAGGAGTACACGTGAAAGCCGCCGTATTCCATGAATTCGGCCAGCCGTTGGACATCGAGAACGTGCCCGATCCCGCACGGTCGACGTCGGGAGTGGTCATCGCTGTCGAGGCGACCGGGCTGTGTCGCAGCGACTGGCACGGCTGGATCGGCCACGACCCCGACATTGTTCTGCCGCACGTGCCCGGCTATGAGCTCGCCGGTGTGGTCGAGGCGGTCGGTAACGACGTATGCGGCTGGAAGCCCGGCGACCGTGTGACCGTGCCGTTCGTGTGTGGCTGTGGCGACTGCCTGCAGTGCGACAGCGGCAACCAGCAGGTCCGCGACCACCAATCACAGCCCGGCTTCACGCACTGGGGATCGTTTGCCGAGTATGTGTCTATAGACTATGCCGACGAAAACCTCGTTCGCCTGCCCGACAACATGGACTATGTGACGGCCGCCAGTCTGGGTTGCCGCTTTGTCACCGCCTTTCGCGCGCTGGTCGACCGGGGTCGGCTGTCTGCCGGTGAGTGGCTCGCCGTGCACGGCTGCGGCGGCGTAGGACTGTCCGCTGTCCTGATCGCGAAAGCCCTCGATGCCCAGGTTGTTGCCATTGACATCGACGAGGCAAAACTCGACATGGCAAGAGCGCTCGGCGCTGACGTTGCGATCAACGCCCGGCAGGTCGACTCTGTGTACAGGACCATCAAGCGGGCCACGCAGGGCGGAGCCCACGTTTCCGTGGACGCGCTCGGCAGTGCAGAGACCTGCAGCAACTCGATCAGTGGCCTGCGCAAACGCGGACGGCATGTGCAGGTCGGTCTGTTGCTCGGCGACGACCTGTCACCGGCGTTACCCATGCATCGGGTCATTGCGCACGAGCTGGAGATCGTCGGCTCGCACGGTATGCAGGCCCACCGCTACCCGCCAAAGCTGGCGATGATCGAATCGGGCGACCTTACACCGGAGCGGCTGATCGGCAATACCATCAGCCTTGATGAGGCCGTAGACGCGTTGCCCGCTATGGATCGGTTCCCCAACACCGGCGTGACTGTCATCGATCGGATCTAAGTCGCGGTGGCAAAACATCGCGGCGCGCAATGGTACGGGTCGGCACCGTCCGAAACGTCTAAGTAAGTGAGGCGCACAGTTTCGCTGGCGTATACTGACGAGAAACCGGGCGCTTGTGCAGCGCCAGCACCACGGCTCGCTATTCCAGCCGGGACAGCAACCCATACGACTTTTTGCTACGACCAACGGATACCCCTATGAGCGATGCGAAACGCCTTCGAAGTCCCGGCCGCTGGCACATCACCTCCAGGGTCGTCGCGGCTGCGATTCTCGGCTATATCCTGAGCAACACGGCCAGTGTGTTTCTCGGACTGGCGCTGCCGGGTGACAAGATCGAAGGGGTCGCTACGGCAATCCTGCTGAGTTTTGCGCTGTTCACCGCGATTATTATGTGGGTGTTCAGCGTGAAACGGTTGTCGACGGTATGGTTCGGTCTGCTCGGCGCCATCCTGTTTACGGCCGCGGGCTCATGGCTGCTGCTGAGACTGGAGAGCACGGTATGAAGGGCGCATTCCGACAGTCTATGACCTGGCTGCACACGTGGTCTGGCCTCGTGTTTTGCTGGATTCTGTATTTCATGTTCGTCACCGGCACGCTCGGTTACTTCGACGCCGAAATTGACCACTGGATGGCACCGGAGCGCGCACCGGCGGCGGAAGTGCCGCTGCGAGAAGCCTACGCCACAGCTCAGGACTATCTGCAGGAGAACGCGTCGGGCGCGGATCGCTGGTTCATTAATCACCCGTCCGGACGGGATCGCCCACAACTTTCCGTGTTCTGGCAGCTGCCGACACCCGACGATCCCTCTTCTGTAGACGCAGAAAGCCTCACCGGCAATGTCGAGTTGCACGCCGTCAGCGGAGAACCGCTACCAGAATTGGCGCGGGAGACCGGCGGTGGTCAGGTGCTGTATCGCATGCACTACGCATTGCACTACATCGACTTTGATATCGCCTACCGGATCGTTGGCGCAATCACGCTGCTGATGTTTGTAGCAATGATTTCCGGCATCGTCGTGCACAAGAAAATTTTCAAGGACTTTTTCACATTCCGGCCGGCAAAAGGCCAGCGATCCTGGCTGGACATGCACAATCTTTTGAGCGTCTCGTCACTGCCCTTTTTGCTGATGATCACCTACAGCGGGCTGATCTTTGTTGTGACCGTCTGGATGCCAGGCATTGCCCTTGGCAGCTATGGCTTTGACGTGCAGAAGGCGCAGACCGAATTGCAGGGTGCGATCGGCGCCCCGGCAGCAGAGCGCAGCGGCGACAACGCGCCGCTCGCCGACCTCGGACCAGTCATCGACCGCGTTGAGGACATCTGGGGCGCTGGCAACCTGAGCAATATCAATATCGAAAAACCCGGTGACGCGAACGCACGCATCATCGTCAACCCGGCGCAGGACGACATCTTCTTTTTCTCGTCCAGCCTGGTGTTCGACGGTGTAAGCGGTGCACTCATCGAAGAACGACCCTTCACCGACAGCACAGCCGTCGGCGTGGCCGGCGCGTTTCTCGGGCTTCACGAGGGCCTGTTCGCCGACACGGTGACACGCTGGCTGTACTTTATAGCCGGGCTGGTGGGTACCGCGATGGTTGCAACGGGAGCCGTGTACTGGACGTCGAAACGGCGCAAGGCCGCGCCGGATTCCATGCAGCCGCGCGGATTTCGTTTTGTCGAATGTCTGAATATCGGCACGATCGCCGGACTGCCGCTCGCCATAGCCGCCTACTTCCTCGCCAACCGGCTGCTTCCTCTCGACCTGGCGCAGCGAGCAGAGTGGGAAGTGCACGTGATGTTCCTGACCTGGGCAGCCTGCCTGCTTTACCCGCTGTTGCGCAGCACCGTGTCCGCCTGGCGCGAATTGTTCGCGGTTTCAGCATTCGCGTGTTTCGCCCTGCCGATTGTGAATGCCGCGACCACCGACAGGCACTTGCTCAACAGCATCGCCGGCGATGACTGGTTCATGGCTGGCTTTGACCTTTCCTGTATCGCGATAGGCGTCGGCCTCGCCGTGCTCGCGACGAAGATCCGGATACGCCGGCCGCAGTCGGTGCCCGCGAACGAATCGACCGCTGCCACAGTCAGTCACGCGTGATGGCGTTGCTTAGTTTTGCCTTCTGCCTCGCCGGGCTCTTTGCGCTGTGCATGGCCATGCGGCGACACTGGTCGGCCCTTTTTCCTGCCCGCCCCTACCTCGCATCGGCAGCCTTGATGCTTCGCCTCCTTGGCGGTACGGCGTTACTGCTGGCAGCCGTTTTTGCTGTCTCCGCCTACAGCACCGGTGTGGGTCTCGTCGTGTTTCTCGGTCTGGCGACCGTAGCGCATTTCCTGCTGGCTGTTTTGCTGCCCTACCTGGCACCTGCCCGATAAGAAATCGAGGGCAACCCTTTGACATAAGGCGCAACTGACTTCCAGTGAGGCCAGCTGGTGAGACTTAACGCACCCAAGTAGCAAATGCGAATGATTCGCAATACAATCGCGCGCGGATACCAACTGCAGCCCAATGCCTGGGCGGGAGAATCAAATGATCAGGGTATTACTGGTCGGCGCATGCTCGACCTTTTTATGGGTGGCCAGCGCCTGGGCGCAGGATTCGTCCGACGGAGCTGACGGACCGGATGCGGCGGAAGGCACCGAAGAAATCATCGTTTTCGGCACCAAAATCGAGCGCTCACTCGCCGAAGAGACTTCGAGCGTGGACGTTGTCACCGGTGCCGAGATTGCGCGCGAACCCGTTATCGATCTGTACGAAATCGTCGATCGCATTCCGAATGTCAACGCGGCGCTCGGCCAGCAGGGTTTTGTCGTACGCGGTGTCGACCAGCGCGGTGTCGGTGGCAGCACGTTGACCGTCACGGTGTTTGTCGACGACTCGCCACTCGGTAACCAGACCACCTTCTTCGGACCACTGGACAGCTGGGACCTGAGCCAGGTCGAGGTATACCGTGGACCACAGTCCACCAATTTCGGTCGTAACTCGATCGCCGGCGCTATCTACATTCGCACCCAGGACCCCAGGTTTGAATGGGACACGAAGGCGCGCGTGGAGGCCGGCAACAACGGCATCCTGCAGGGCGCCCTGGCCTTCGGTGGCCCGCTGCTCGATGACAAGCTGGCCTTCCGTCTGTCAGCAAGCCATCGGGAGAGTGACGGCTTCATTTTTAATACATTCCTTAACGAGGAAGCAGACGCGACCGAACAGACCACGACGCGTCTGAAGTTTTTGTTCGAGCCGAACGATTCGCTGTCGATCATCACCACAAGCTCATACACCGAACACTCCGCTGGCGAAGACATCCTGAGCGCGACTAACGGCGTCCCGGGTGCGTTGATCGATGCCAGCGAGGTCAACCGCACGGTCGCTTACAACATTCCAGGCAGCGAAGGCACAGAGACGTTTATCCAGGCTATCAATGCGCAGCTCGACATTTCCGATACGCTGAGCCTGACCTCGATCACGACCTACCAGGACACAGACTACTTCCGCATTGAGGATTTCCAGACAGACCCGAACAACCCGGACGATAACCCGGCTTTGGCGCTCAACCGCACCGGTGTGGACGAGGTACTAACCCAGGAGTTGCGCTTGACCTATGTCGGTGAACGGTTCTCAGGCACGCTCGGCGCGTACTACCTCGATGCCGAAGACGGCTTCAACGACAGCTTTACGCTGACCGGCGCGATTCTCGATCCGTCACTCGACTTCCTGTTGTTGACGCGCGAAGGAGATCGCAAAGATGAAGTGCGTAACAAAGCCCTGTTTTTCGACGGTGAGTACCAACTGACTGACAAGCTCGATCTGCTGTTCGGTGTCCGCTACGACAATGAGGACCAGGCGGACAATACGCTGAGTCGGACCTTCGTGGCCAATCCGGAAGTCATCCCGTTTCTGCCGCCGGTGGTGCAGGCGCAGCTCGGATTCCTGCTGGGCGATGTCTCACCCGCGACCGATGCTGACTACGATGCAGTCCTGCCGAAAATCGGGCTGCGCTATCGGGTCAATGACAACACTAACCTCGGCTTTGTCATACAGCGCGCCTATCGAGCCGGCGGATCCGACGTGGATTTTGTGACCAGCGGCGTCATCGACTATGACCCGGAATACCTGACCAACTATGAACTGTCCGCTCGCACGACGCTGCTCAACGGACGCCTGTCCTGGAACAGCAACATCTACTTCAGTGACTACACCGACCAGCAAGTGACGGAGTCCTTCCCTCCGCCAGTCGATGCCTTCGGCTTCACTGTCAATGCCGGTGAGTCCGAGCTATTCGGCTTCGAAACTGATGCGACCTATCGCGTGTCTTCAACGCTTGATGTCTATGGCTCGCTGGGCTACGCGCACACGGAATTCATCGAGTTCATGGACTCCGACGGGACGGATTTCAGCGGTAACCGCTTCCCGTACGCCCCGGAATGGTCAGCCAACCTGGGCGTATCCTACGACGGCCAGAGCGGACTCTTCGGTGGGGTTGATGTGAACTACCAGTCTGATCAGTACGCCAATAACTTCAACGTCCCTGAAGACCTCGAAGGTGAACGCATTCTGGTCAACGCGCGGTTCGGCTATCGGATTAATGACACGATCACGGTGGCGGCAATCGCACGCAACCTGTTCGACGAGGACTACTTTGCTTTCGCAAACCGCGGTGTGTTCGGCAATGAGAACGCCCGTCTGGGCGACGAACGTACGCTGGTACTGCGCGTGGATATTGATCTCTAGGGACGCTACACAACAATGACCAAAAAGGGCTCCCGACGGGAGCCCTTATTTGTTGGAATTTGCATTGTCGGCAAGCCGCGCTAGTCCTTTTCAGCGTTGGCACAACTGCCACATACGCCCTTGATCTCCACCACGGCAATTTCCGGCTGGAAACCGTGGCGATCGGCGATCTCATCGAGCAGACTGCCAAGCGCCGGCGAGTCAACCTCGTCCGCATTGCCGCAGGATGAACACAACAGGTAGTGACTTTCGTGGGCTTCATCGGGGTGTGCGCATGCGACATAGGAATGTGTCGACTCAAGGCGGTGCACGAGACCGACCCGCATAAGAAAATCGAGATGCCGGTAAACCGTCAGGGGCGCAATTTTCTTGCTCTTCTTCTTTTCCAGAACGGCAATCAGCTCATACGCAGAGACAGGCTTGTCCTGCGACACCATCGCGGCATAGGCCTCAAGACGGGCCGGCGTCAGGCGTTCACCGAGCGATTGACAGCGAGTCTCCGCGATGCGGAGGGATGTTTCGTCGCAGGTGTATTCCGGTTTCTCGTTTAATTGTCCAGACATGCAAGACTCTTCGTAGACTCGTTGGATTCAGGACCGTCGCCCGCTATTCGCGGACCAGACGGGCTTCGTGGAGCCGGTAGACCGCACTGTCGCTTTTTTCCAGCGGCTCAAAACGTCCCTCTAGGATCACAGGCTCCCACGATACCTCGATTCCCTCGGTGGAAAATACCTCAATTGCACCGGCTGCGCCGCCGGGGATATGGAAAAAGCAATGCGGCGGGTTCGACGTCAGCAGAAACCACGTTTGTTTCGCCTCCGTCTGCAGAGGCATCATGAAACCCGCGATCCTAACGGTGTCGCCGGCCCGGCCGCTGACTTCGTCGGGAAATCGGGATACCAGCGTGTAGTCGTCGAAACTGACTTCTGCCTTCAGCAGCGTCTCCCACGGAATACCACCCTCCACGACCTCCGGGATCGGCATCGTAAACGCCTCGAAACTGATGATGTTGATGAGGATATCGATGCGCTCATTCCCGAGCGTCACCGTGACGGTGTCGAGACCCATGTCGCCGCCGATCAGCGTGAACTCGAACACGCCGAACTCGTTCGTTTCCGGTTCGGGCGGGACAAACAATTCGCTGCTGCCGTCGATCGTTACCGTCAGGGCGGCGGCCTCAACATAGTCGCCCTCTTCCGATAGCACTTCGACGGCCAGATTGGCGTAGTCTTCCTGGTAGATATCGATGACCAGGCGACCCGTCTCGTCGAGATAGCCATTTTCGACGATAGGCTTCAGGGTCATCACACCCGCGTCCTCGACGCCAATGCTGTCTCTCGATGCCCAGTCGTCATAGTCGTTGGCGACATCAGCAGACCAGTCGACATTGCGCTCCTGAGCAGTCGCGAACGCCATGGCAGCCAGAAACGGCAGCAACGGGACGAGTTTCATGACATTCATGGAGATCATGGACATTAACTCTGCGCGAGGGTTCGTGCGGGATCGTTGCGGTAAGCCTGCACCGCCGGAATCGCCGCGGCGACGGCGCCAACGGCGAACAGGCCGAGCAGCAGTCCGGTCTCGGCGGGCAGCCAGCGCCAGCCGGTCAATTCGATGCCGCGCGCAGACTGCAGCCAGCCACCCAGCAATTCCATGGTCACGTGGCCGAGTAAAAATCCCAGCGTTACGCCGACGACGGACAACAACAGGCCTTCGAGCAACATCGACAGCATCAATTCGCCTCGCGTCGCACCGAGGCAGCGCAGCGTCGCCAGGTCTCGCTGTCGGGCGTGCAGTGAGCCGTACAGGGCGGCAAACACCGACAGGCCAGCCGTCACGATCAGCACCCAGGCAAACGCCTCAAGTCCGTCCAGCCCGATGCCGATCAACTGCAATACTCTGGACACCTCGATAGCCGGTGCCGCTGCCTGCAGCGCCGGATCGGCGTTGATCAGGCGGGGCAGTGAAATCGCGGCGATCGGCGATCGGTAGCTCAGCAGCATGGCCGTTATGTCGTTCCGGTCCCGAGCATGTTCTTCCGGTAGGCCAACGGACGGTGTTGACGGACTCGTGTTGGCCGATGTTGTTTGCGCGTCTTGAACTGCAGGGCGCCCGGAGTTGGACAAGGTGATGAGACCGCCATGTCGAGACTGTCCGACGTGGTCGACGTCGTGCAGGTCCCAGACGCTGTCCAGGGAGGTCAATACGAGACGATCGATGACTGTACCGGTAGGCGCGAGGACACCGACGACTTCGTACGGTCGATAATCGTGAACAGGCCCTCCGTCAGCCAGCCCGTGGGAACTGGCGAAGCGGGCACCGAGTCCGAGTGATTGCGCCTCAGCCGTCGCCGCCCCGACCACCGCTTCCATCGACTTCTTCCACGGCCGGCCTTCGATGAGCGTGGCGTCGTAAATCTCGAGAATGTCGGTGGTCGTACCGACGATACGGAATTCGCGGTAGCTGTCGCCCAGCGAGAGCGGCACCGCACGAGCGATGCGCGGATCGGCCGCCCATCGTTGTGCCGCCTGCAGTGGAATATTGCCGGTCGGCGTATCCGCGTGATACACGGCGGACAGTACGAGCTGGATCGGACTCCCCTTCGCACCCAGCACCAGGTCGATGCCGCGGGCGTCTCTCGCCATGCGTTCGGTGAGTTGGCTTCCCGCAAGCAGCAGTAACACGATGCTGGCGGTCCCCAGCGTCATCAGCAATACGTTGACCGCCGAACTCAGCGGCGACAGGCACAGATTGGCAAATGCGAGGCGAAGCCAGGTCATGCCAGCACCTCGAGTTCGAGTTCCGCATCCAGCGCTCCACGCACCCGTTGGTCGTGGGTAACGATGAGCAGCGCCGCATCAGCCGCCGCGGCCGTGTCCTTTAGCAGGTGCATCACGCGTTCAGCGTTCGAATCGTCCAGCGCGGACGTCGGCTCGTCGGCCATGATAATCGGCGGGCGGTGCACCAGGGCCCTCGCGATCGCGACTCGCTGTGCCTGACCCTGGCTCAGCATGGCCGGCTTGTGTTGCTGAAGCCCGTCGAGCCCGAGCATCCGGTATAACTCGGCAAATCGCTCGTGGTCGAGGGTGCAGCGCGCCAGTTTTGCCGCGAGCTCGAGATTGGCGTGCACGCTCAGCGCGCGGATCAGGTGAAACTGCTGGAATACGAGGCCGATGTGGCGTCCGCGGAAACGATCCAGCGCCGACCCTGTCAACTCGGACAGGTCCTGCCCCATTAGTTGAACGCGACCGGCATCCGGCGATAACAATCCGGCGAGCAGGTGCAGAAACGTGGTTTTGCCGCAGCCCGACGGACCGATGACGGCCAGGCTCTGGCCGCGGGTGAGCGTGCAACGTTCGATATTTACAACAGGACGACCGCCGTATCCAAACGACAGGTCGCTGACATTGATCGCGGTGGTCACGGGGAGCGCAAGCGCGCGTCTAGGGAGCCGACTCGCCTTCAGCAGTGGCGAAGACAGCGGCCCGGCGTGCGGAACGTAGCTGGAACCAGTGCCACAGATGGGCACTGCCCAACAGCGTTGCACCAACGACAGTCAGCGGTTCCTCGTAGGCTTCGAGCAGCGGTGCAAAGGTACCGGCGAGCAACAGAACCAGACCCGAACTCGCAACAGCGATGAACGCCCGATACCGGTTATGGCCGCGAACCTTGTAGATCACCCACAGCGTCGCCGGTGCGGCGAGCAGCACGAGCGCAATGTGCACCGCCTCGTTTTCGCTGAACGGTACTGACAGGGCCATGATCGACACCAGGAACGGCAAAGCGAGGCAGTGGACAATGCACAGCGCAGACAACACAGCCGCATACAAATCGAGTCCGGCAACGCCCCGGGCGGCGTCTCTGCTGATAGTCGTCTCGTTGGTGGCCATAGATGACAGTGTCCTGCTTGGTTTCTGCGACGTAGGCCGGACCTGGCCACCGAGCGTTCGGCGACAGATCAAGCTCTGGTAAAGAAAAAACGCCGGCGATCCATCCCCCCGGCGTCAGACGTAATTTTATAACATCTGCGCACGACGAGACAAGCCAGTCGAGCGCTGCATCGATCACGTGCCTAATCGACAAACCGGTTGACGATCCGGGCCAAGCTCATAAAAAAAGGCCCGGACAGCCGGGCCCTTACGGACGAGCGAACGGCCCGCTTATCCCTGGTACGGCAGCGACGAGTCCTGCAGGAAGATCAGTACCCGATCATCGTCGGTCTTGACGTAGCCCTTCGTGTATTCGACCTTGGTTTCCGCGCCATCCGGGCCGGTGAAGAAGTAGTGGCCCATCGCGATGGCGATATTGCCCTGCATATTCACGGTGTGGTTGTCGAAACGCACATTCGACCACGGACGCAGTGCGAAGCCCGAGTCCTCGGCAAACTTGTCGTTACCGGCGACGAAGTAGCTCAGCGTGCCTTCAAGGTCCGGGCGAAACGGCTGCTCGGAGGCCAGTGTCGGCTTGAACTGGATCGGACCGATCTCGAACGCGTAGGCCGACTTGGCCGCCATTTTGGCTACCTTGGCCGCATCGTCGCCGGCCTTGCCGATCGCCACGACAGCGTCACCCCAGGTTTTCTGAGCATTCTCGACATCAGCCTGCGTGATGGCCGGACCTTCCGGCAGTTCGTTGACGTGGTCAGCAAATTCGCCGGCCTTCAGGTCGGTGGTTATCAGCGACGCTGCGGCGAGCAGAGCGAGTTTTGAAGCAATCAAATAACGCATTGAGGTCAACTCCAGTTTTAGGGGGAGCGTCTTTTTACGAGGCAGGCTTTCTACGGTCAATTCGAAAAAAGACCCCCTAACACTTCGAGAAAACCTGACATTCAGCCGAGCGCCGGATTCAAGGGCTCGCTGACTCGCGTAAAGACAGCGAAAGCAACCGGATGGAGCGGCCGCCGATGAAACGGGATCCGTCTGCGCGGGCTAGCGGATGGCGCGGATTCGTGCGCGTTTCTCCGCTGCATCACGCGGCTTCCAGCCGCCATACGTCGGGTTCGGCAGCATGAACCACGTCCTGCCCCAGTGCTTGTCAAACGCAGCTGCGGACGAGCGACCATCACTGCCGTGCGCTTCGGTGAAGTCGCCCATCTGGTCGCCAAACAACATGACAATGTCTCGCTCTTGCTCTACGCAAGCACGCCGCGAGGTCTTGTCGGACGTCGACCAGACGCCACTGGGCTGCTCCGCTTCCGTCAGCAATGCAAGGCAGGCCTGCGGTGGCTGCTGCCCGCGAAGAAACAGCGTCGTCTTCGACGTATCGATGCCGACCGCCTCGAGGTTAACGCGCGTGTCCTCGATCTGCGGACAGCGATCCTGCGTTGTTGGCCGGGCCTGGCAGGTCCGGTTGGTGATGAATGCGATATGAAATCCGCGAGTCTGTGCTGCCTGGATAAACTCGACGACACCGGGCACCTCGACCGCGTCGCGAAGGGCCAGCCACGGATCCCAGGTTTCGCTGCGGTAGCGGTCATCGTCAAGGATGAGCTGCCCCTGATACGGCGAGTTATCAAGTACAGTTTCATCGACATCGAGCACAATCGCCATGCCCGATGGATCGCCATCGGCGGCGATACGGTCCAGCGCCGCGGTTGCGGACACATACAAACCGGTCGTCAGTGCAGCGTACTCCGATGAGGACTGCAGCCAGATTACCGCGTCTGTGTTGTCATGCCGAGGTATCGCCGGCGCGTCCGAAACGGCAGCACAGCCAGTCAGGCCGGAAGAAATCAGTAAAGCAGAAAGGAGTCGTATCGCGGTCATGATGAGCTCGAGGGGTCGACGGTGCGCGCAATCTACCGCAATCGGTCCGCGGTTTGGCAAATTTCCGATCGAGGTAAAACCGCCCTGTGCCGCGGCGTCGCGGGCGAAATGTCACATTGCGGGTACATACAGGCAGTTTCTTTTGTAAGATTCCGCCCTCGAACGCCGACCCGCACCGGGCGGCAGGCAATCAGGATGGACGCGACCATGACACTAAAACAACTCACCGCGCTGCTGTCAGCGAGCGTGATTTTCGCTGCCTGCAGCAGCGAGGACGACGCGGCGGCGCCGCAGGCCGACGACACCGGGGACAGCACCGAAATCAGCGTTTCGGACGCAGACCTGGCGGGTAACCCGTTTCTGGAAAACTGGGACACACCGTTTGGTGTGCCGCCGTTTTCCGAGATCGACGACTCAGACTACATGCCCGCGTTCAAAAAAGGCGTGCTCGACATCCGTGCCGACATCGACGCCATCGTCAATAACCCGGAGCCGGCATCTTTCGAGAATACGATTGTTGCCATGGAAAAGGCCGGTGAGACCGTCACGCGCGTGCTGTATACCTTCTACCCGCTGGTCGGCACCGAGCTGAATGACGAGCTGCGTACGCTGCAGCAGGAAATCGGTCCGATGTGGTCACGCGAAAACGACGCGATCACGTTTAATGACGCTCTGTTCGAACGGGTCAAGGCTGTCTACGAGCAGCGCGAGTCACTGGACCTCGACGAACAGGACGCCCGACTGCTGGAGCTGACGCATCGTCGCTTCGTGCGCGCGGGTGCAAACCTGTCCGATGACGCAAAAGCCGAAGTGGCCGACATCAACTCGCGCCTGTCCGTGCTGACAACCCAGTTCGCGCAGAACCTGCTGGCTGCCACCAAGGCCTTCACGATCGAACTGACCGACGAGGCGGACACTGTCGGACTGTCCGACGACTTCAAAGCCAACATCTGGGATGAAGACAAGCAGGCCTGGGTGCTCGGCCTGAATCGCACGGTCTACGAAACATTCATGACGCAGTCGGAAAATCGCGAACTGCGCAAACAGCTGTTCGATGGCTACACCAACCGCGCCAACTCCGGCGAATTCGACAACAGCCCGCTGCTGATCGAGGTCGCTCAACTTCGCGCCAAACGTGCCGAACTGATGGGCTACGACTCACACGCGCACTACCAGCTTGACGTACGCATGGCGAAGACACCCAAAGGCGCGGAGGACTTCCTGCTGCGTGTCTGGGAGCCCGGCCTTGCGCAGGCGAAACAAGAGCGCGCCGACATGCAGGCGCTGATCGGCGACGAATTCACCTTTGAGGGTCACGACTGGTGGCACTACTCGGAGAAGCTGCGCGCCGAGCGATTCAACCTCGACGAAAACCAACTGAAACCCTATTTCGAGCTCGGTGCGGTCACCCAGGGTGCCTTCGAAATGGCAGAGCGGCTGTTCAATGTGACGTTTGAGGAAATCGACGTCCCGGTCTGGAACGATGTCGTCACCGCCTACGAGATCAAGGACGCGTCCGGCGAGCATCTGGGTGTGTTCATGATGGACATGTTCGCGCGTGACTCGAAGCGTGGCGGCGCGTGGATGAACAGCTACCGGGCGACCTCCAACATCGACGGTGACAACATTCGACCGATCGTCACCAACAACATGAACCTGGCACTGCCGCCGGAAGGTTCACCGGCGCTGATGCGCTTCTCGGAAGTCGAAACCCTGTTCCACGAATTCGGACACGGCCTGCACGGTCTGCTGACCACGATCGACTACCCGAGCTTCTCCGGTGTTGACGGCCCGCGCGACTACACCGAGTTCCCGGCGCAGATCCTCGAGCACTGGACATCGCAGCCGCAGATGCTCGAAATCTACGCACGCCACTACGAAACCGGTGAAGTGATCCCGACGGACCTCGTCGAGCGTCTGCTCGCAGCGTCCAACCACAACCAGGGCTTCGCGACGACGGAGTACGTGGCGGCGTCGCTGCTCGACATGCGCTGGCACATGCTCAGCTACGAGGAAGCCAGTCAGATCACCGACGCGAAGGCGTTTGAAGAACAGATTCTCGACGAGTACGGCCTGATCGACGAAATCGAGCCGCGCTACCGCTCGCAGTACTTTTCGCACACCTTCGCCGGCGGCTACTCGGCCGGCTACTACGCCTACCTGTGGTCGGAAATTCTCGATGCCGACGGCTTCAATGCGTTTCTCGAAGCCGAAGATATCTTCGATCCGGAAACCGCCGGTCGCCTGAAGAAGTGGATCTACGAAGCCGGCGGCCTGCGTGAAGCAGACCAGCTGTATCGAGAGTTCCGCGGCAAGGACCCGAGCATCGAACCGCTGCTCGAAGGTCGCGGATTCGCAACCAGCGGCGGCTAAGGCCGGTATAAGGTGGTCCGCCGTCCTGCGGGCGGTGGACCGCTACACGGCGAGCAATCGCTCGACGGTCCAGAACAAACCGACCGCCGCGATAAGCAGCGTCGATGGCAACACGACACATCGCCGGTAAGTGGTCTCCGGCAGCTGCCAGGCGGCAAAGCCTCGTTGCAGCAACCGCGCAATCATAAGCGCCACGAAAACCACGCCAATCTGGCCAATCTCGACGCCGACGTTAAAGCCAATCAGTCCGGTGAAAAACTGCTGGTCCGGCAGTCCGAGCTCAGCGAAGAATCCGGCAAATCCCAGGCCGTGCAGCAAGCCAAACAGGAAGACCAGCGGCAGTCGCCAGCTCGGCAGACGCTTGACGAACAGGTTTTCGATCGCAACGAAGGCGATCGTCGCGGCAATCAGTGCCTCCACCCACGCCGAATTCAGGGCGATCCATCCGGCCGCCGCAAGACCGAGCGTCAGGCTGTGCGCCAGCGTGAACATGGTCACCTGAAGAACCAGGGCGCGCAGGCGGGTCGAGGTCAAAAACAGGGCAAGCACAAAGAGAATGTGGTCGAGCCCGCCCGGCAGGATATGGCCGACGCCAATGCCGACATACAGCCGGGCTGTCGCGAGGCCGCTGAGTTCGTTGCCCGCCTCATCCAGCAGCGGCCTGACTACTCCGCCGGTCTGCGCGGCGTTCAGCGCTTCGCACAAGGCCGGATCGAGCATGCCGTCGCCGGGAATGCAGAATTCATCTTCCGGATGCGCGACGGCCGCGCCGGCCAGCGCCAGAAGCACGATTGAGCAGAGCATTCGCATGGCGCGACTGTACGCGATGCACCCGGCCAGTGGGAGTGCTAGTCCGCAGCCATCCGTTCGAGGGTCATGACCAAGGGCAAGTGATCCGAAACACCCTGCATCGCCTCGAGGTTGAAGCGCTTTACGGTGCTGTCGTCGTTTAGCTGGCCGGGGAAGTCGTCCGCGACAAACACGCCACCCGGCTTGATGCGCCAGTCACTCTCGGCTTGTGTCGACGGCGAGTAGAAAATCATGTCGAGGAACGACCAGCTCTCGGCGGGCGGCCAGTAGTTGGTCCCTTTGCAGTCCGCGCAGTCGACCTCGTGCGCGATCGTCCAGTACGGCCGCGCTCGATCATCGAGGATCGTCGTCTCCGCCATCTCGCGCAGCGGGGTATTGAAGTCACCGGCCGCGAACACGTGGTGGTTCGGCGGAATGTTCGGACGCAACGAATTCAGGTGATCGTAGGCGAGCTCGCGCATCTCGATCGGATGAAACGGCGCCGGGAAGTGCACGCTGAATCCGGTCAGGCGACTGCCGTCGGGCAGCTCGAAGGTCGCTTGCAGGACGCCGCGGGTATCCGGCTGACGGTCGGCGAAGCCGGTGGCTTCGAAGGCGTGATGCACAGGCCCTGCGACCAGTGGCAGACGCGACAGGAATGCCACATCAATGCCGCGCAGGTCCTGGCCTTCGATGAGTATCGCGTCGCCGTAGGCAGCGCTGGCGAGGTAGTCTCGCGACAGGCGGGTCAGCACAGCGGCGTTTTCGACTTCCTGGAAGGCGATGATGTCCGGACCGCGGCCGTCGTTAACCTGCAGGATGGTGCCCGCAAGCTGCGAGAGCTTGAAGTCCAGGGCCTGCTCGTTCCAGTCCAGCTCGAGGCAGTCGCGCCGCCACCGCTCCACCTCAATCGTCTCGCATTCGGCGATATGTGCGGGATCGTTCTTGGCCGTGCGAGGCAGATAGGTGTGATCGTCCTTGCCGTCGTCGTCGGTGGTGTCGAACAGGTTCTCGACATTGAATGTCATCACGGTGACATCGGCAACGTCTTTGACCGCGGTTGCGGGGGTGTCTGGCCCGGCGCAGGCGGCGAGAAGAAATGTGACAAAAACGGGGAAGAAAAGTCGGTGCATAGGATGGTAGGATTCCACTCGAGCTTTCGGTGTCTGAAAGCGATTATCTATCAGTTGTGTGACGGTCGCACCAGCGCGCCGACTCCTACAACCTGCGCCTCCGTCGAATCGTCGCCCTGCCGCTGCTGCACAGTTGCCGCGGGCCGACTTGATTCAAATAACCTCACGGTTATTGTGGTGAAACAGCGGAGCGGGAATCGCGAGTGGGATACCGCTGCCGCCAGTCCGGACCGGCCTTCGCACGCTTCTTGATTCAGTGGGACGAACAGGACTGACAGGCGAATTATGATGTTCAACGACACGGACGACATTCCGTCCAACCCGCGCAGTGCCGACGGCGTGCAAACCATCGACGAGATCATCGGCGAACGGCTGTCGCGACGCGCGTTCCTGGGTGGTGTGACGGCGACAACTGTCAGCGTGGCTCTAGGCGGCTGCACGACGCAGGAGTCGACGGCACCGACCTCGGCGACGCTCGCCCCGGATACGATCAACTTCGACTTTGAAGAAATCGCCCGCGGAATCGACAGCGCACACCACGTGCCGGCCGGCCATCGGGCAGACATCGTCATTCGCTGGGGTGACGGGCTGTTTGAAGACAGCCCGCCTTTTGACCCGATGCAGCAAACGGAAGCGGCCCAGCTGCGGCAGTTTGGCTACAACAACGATTTTATCGGTTTTGTCCCTCTGGAGACTGACGTTGACGGCCGCGCCCGAGCGCTGCTTTGCGTCAATCACGAATACGTGTCGACCGGCCTGATGCTGCCGGACGTTGTGACCAACTACCCCGAGTCGATGACCGAAGCCTTGTGCCTCACGGAGATGGCGGCGCACGGCGGCACGGTGCTCGAGTTGGTCGAAACCGACGACGGCTGGAAGCCGGTTATCGGCTCACACTACAACCGCCGCATCACACCGCATCGCACGCCGATGGAAATCCGCGGCCCGGCCGCCGGCAGCGCCCGTTTGATGACGGCCGAAGACCCGACCGGCCGACTCGCATCCGGCACGATGAACAACTGCGCCGGCGGCATCACGCCCTGGGGCACCTGGCTGATGGCCGAGGAAAACTTCAACTACCACTTTGTCGGCACACCGCCCGAAGGTCATAGGGAAGTCGACAACATGAAACGTTACGGGGTGCCGGCCAGCCTGTACCAGTGGGGTCGACATATCGACCGCTACAATGTGGCGAACGAGCCGAACGAGCCCAACCGGTTCGGCTGGGTGGTCGAGGTGGACCCGATGAACCCCGACTCGATGCCTAGGAAGCGTACCGCGCTGGGCCGCTTCAAGCACGAAGGCGCCGAGAGCGTCATTGCACCGGACGGACGCCTGGTGATCTACATGGGTGACGATCAGCGCTTCGACTACACCTACAAATTTGTGTCTGCTGAAAAGGTAGACACCGACGACCCGGCGGCCAATGTCGACTTGCTCGACAACGGCACGCTGTACGTTGCGCGCTTCGAGGCCGATGGCTTTGTGGACTGGTTGCCGCTCACCTTCGGCCGCGGCCCGCTGACCGAGGCCAACGGCTTCGACTCGCAGGCGGACGTGCTGATCGAAACGCGTCGCGCCGCCGACCTGCTGGGAGCCACGCCGATGGATCGTCCGGAGGACGTCGAGCCGGATCCACGCACCGGCAGTGTCTGGGTCATGCTGACCAACAACCACCGCCGCACCGCTGAACAGGTAAACGCGGCGAACCCGCGCGCGAAAAACGCCTACGGACACATCCTGCAAATTGTTGAGCCTGACGGTGATTTCACCGCCGTACGCTCTCGCTGGGACATCATGGTGCGCTGTGGCGACCCGAACGACCCGTCGGTCGACGCCGCGTGGAATGAAAATACCAGCAACAACGGCTGGTTCGGCAGTCCGGACAACTGCGCTGTCGATCCGTCGGGGCGCCTGTGGGTGGCCACCGACGGCAACGAGGACACCGGCGCCGCAGACGGTGTCTGGGCCATGGAAACCGAGGGCGACCGACGCGGCACCGGCAAGGCGTTTTTCCGCGCACCGGTCGGCGCGGAAGTCTGCGGTCCGCGGTTTACGCCGGACGGCAAGAGCTTGTTTGTCGCTGTGCAGCACCCCGGCGACGGCGGCGGTGCGACCTTCGAAAACCCGAAAACGCGCTGGCCGGACTTCGCAGACGGCATGCCGCCACGACCCAGCGTGGTCGTCATCCGGCGCGACGGCTGATTGTTGACGGCACCCCGACCGTGACGGTCAGGGTGCCTTTAGCTGATTAATTTCGCCACTGCGGCACACGACCCGGTGTGTGCGGTGCACCCAGCCTTTCGAGCTCAGCCTCCAGCGACGATAGATCGGTCTCAAGCTCGGTCAGTGCGTCTAGCGCCTCAGCAAACTCTGCGGCCGCGATGTCGTAAGACGCCTCATACTGCTCAGGCACGTCCGAGCGCACATTCAGCAGCAAACCGTAGACGGCGCCGGCGCGTCGACTGATCGACCACGGCACCGGTTCGTTGCGTGACGACACGCTGCTGTCGCCCATCAGCTGCACGTTAACCTCGTCAAGGCGCGCATCGATCCGGCGCAGGCGCTGCGCCTGGCTCTCGTCCGCGGCCGGCGTCTGCGGGATGGCGACTCGCAGGTGGCTGATGCGTCGGTCGAGTTCCCCCGACAAACGCGTTGCGCCCAGCACAGCCCGGTACAGCTCGCCCGCCTGTCGTTGGAATGCGAGCAGACGGTCCGGCGTCCGGCTGGTTTCGCTGCCCTGCGGCATCGACTTCACGGTAAAAGAGCGCGGACCGGCGACCTCGGTCAACTCGCCGTTCCGGCGAACCGCGAGGCTGACGGTGTAGTTGCCGGGTACCACGAGCGGACCTTGCGGATCGGATGACCACGGCGCCCGATTTGCCGGTGCTGACAGACTGACCGGGTTGACCGCTGGCCAACGTAAATCCCAGGCTGTGCGGTGCAGTCCGGCCGAGGTATTTCCCGGCACCTGGCGGACCAGCTCGCCGTCGCTGTTTCGTACGATAAGCATGACCGACGGATCCTCTTCACGGTCCTCAGCGCGCACGGTATCCCAGTCCGGGTACGGCGTGTCGCCGTCGTCATTCTCGATCTCGATCTCGGCCTTGCGACGAATGGCTTTTGCGGTCTCGATGCTCTCGTCAATCCGGTAGGTAAATACAGCGCCGAACGGCGGGTTTGACGCCACGTAGTAATCCGCGCCGCGGAAGCCGCGCTCGCCGTAGCCGAGCACATCCCCCACGACGTAGGACCAGGCATCGCGAACCTCGAACAGGTGCTGCGAGTCGATGTCGCCCGCCACCGTGCGCAGTGGCGAGTAGTCGTCGAGAATGTAGATGCCACGTCCGAAGGTGCCGACGACCAGGTCGCTCTCGCGGCGCTGGATTTCGATGTCGCGCACCGAGATGGTCGGTAGACCGCTTTTCAATGGATGCCACGACCCGCCACCGTCCTGCGTGAAAAACAAGCCGAACTCGGTGCCGACGAACAGCAAATTCGGATCGACGTGATCTTCGACAATCGTATGCGCCGAGCCACGCTCCGGCAGGTTCGACGAAATCAGCGTCCAGCTACGGCCGCGGTTCTCGGTTTTCAGCACGTATGGCTTGTGGTCACCGCGTTTGTGGTTGTCAATGGTGGCGTAGGCGACATCCGCGTTGTGCAGGGACGCGACCGCATCCTCGATCAGCGACATATCCGGCACACCGCGGAAGGTCGTCGTGCGTCTCCATGTGTCACCACCGTCTTCGGTAACGTTCATGACACCGTCGTCGGTGCCGACATAGATCAGCCCTTCTTCCAGGGTGCTCTCGGACAGCGCAATGGCCGCGCCGTAGATCGACGTCGAGTCGTTCTTGGCGATCGTGTCGATGCTCCAGACGCGGTCCATGACCTCGAGTGCGTTGCGGTCAAGCTGCCGCGTCAGGTCCGGACTGACCGCGCGCCAGCTGTTGCCACGGTCGTCCGAGCGAAACAGTCTCTCGGCCGCGTAGTAAATGCGCTTGCTGTTGTGCGGGCTGACGATCAAGGGCGTGTTCCAGTTCCATTTGTAGTTGTTTTCGCCGCGCCCCGGTTGCGGCACGATCATGACCCGCTCGCCGCTGGTCTTGTCGTAACGCGCCAGTCCGCCATACTGAAACTGCGTGTAGATAATGTTCGGATCGTCAGGATCAAACTGCGGCTCGTAGCCGTCGCCGGCAAGAATCAGGTTCCAGTCGCGGTTGGCGATGCCGTGACGCAGCGTGGTGCGGGAGGGTCCGCACATGGAATTGTTGTCCTGGGTACCGCCGCAGACGTTGTAGAACGGCTCCGCGTAGTCCGGCTGGATCCGGTAGAACTGGACGATCGGCAAATTGCCCATGTGCCGCCAGTTGGCACCGTCGTCGAACGTCTCGTAGACGCCTCCGTCACCGCCGATAACCATGTGCGCCGTGTTGTCCGGGTCGATCCACAACGCGTGATCGTCCACGTGGCGATGTTCGATACCGAGCCTCGACCAGCTACGACCGCCGTCGACAGACTGGTATGTGAAGGTGTCCAGCGAGAACACCCGGTCCGGGACGGCCGGGTCGACCACCAGTTCGTTGTAGTACTGCGGGCTCGTCGTCATGTGGCTCGAGCGCTTTTCCCAGCTCAATCCGAAGTTCGCGGAGTGGTAGACACCGCGCTCGTCGTCGCTGGCTTCGATGATGGCATAGATGCGCGTCGGATCGCTGGGGGCACCTGCGAGACCGATTCGGCCCATGGTGTCTGACGGCAATCCGCTGGTGATCTCCGTCCACGTTTCGCCGCCGTCCTCGCTGCGATGAATGCCGCTGCCCGGGCCGCCGTTGATCAGCGTCCAGACGTGCCGGCGGCGCTGGTAACTGGAGGCGACGATACGATCGCTGTTGTCGGGATCGATGACGAACTCATTGATGCCGGTGTGCTCGTCAACCGACAGGATCAGTCGCCAGGTCTCACCGCCGTCGGTGGTCTTGTACAACCCACGGTCACCGCCCGAATTCCACAGCGGTCCCTGTGCCGCGACAAGCACGGTGCCGGAGTCTGCCGGGTCGATCCAGATCTGACTGATATGCCCTGAGTCCTTGAGCCCCATGTTGCGCCAGGACGAACCACCGTCGACGGACTTGTAGACACCGTCGCCAAAGCCAACGCTGCGTTGCGCGTTGTTCTCGCCGGTGCCGACCCATACGACCAGCGGGTCGTTCGGATCCAGTTCGACCACCCCAAGCGCGTAAGAACCCTCGCTGTCGAACAGCGGTGTCCAGGTGGTGCCGTTATTGTCGGTCTTGAACAAACCGCCCGATGAGATCGCCGTGTAGTAAACATGTTTGTGCTCGGGGTGGAAGGCGAAATCGGAAATTCGCCCCGACGTCAGCGCCGGTCCGATGCTGCGCAGCGGCAGACTCGACAGCGGATGTGCCTCATCGGCGCGTGCAGAGTTGTCTGCAGACGCGGCGAGGATCACCAGTGCGATGAACACCGGACGGAAGAACGTGGTCATGGCCTCTCCCCAAGTATTGGCTTGTTGTTGTTATCCGGTCAGACCGGAAGCAGCGGATCCTGTGATGCCGGAACCCGCCGCAGCACCCCATACCCACGGGGCGCGTCTAGTAAACGTATTCGTCGACCTGGATGCCGGCCATCGTGTAGCCCGCCGTACCGAGTTCGGAGCCTTTGCGTTCCGCCTGCAGCGTGCCGATTGCCCAGACCGGGTCCCAGATGGAATTCAGGGCGATCGCCTCGTCAAGGATGACGTAGACAATTTGGTTTGGCGGCGGCGGCGGATAGTGGATGCAGGCACCGAAATACGGCACCAGCAGAAATTCCTTCACCCTGCCCTTGTCGGAATACTCAAGCGGCACCACGAA
>JBCCNM010000042.1:0-22280 GCA_039025835.1 Pseudomonadota bacterium
CCTGCATGCGCGACTATGGCGGTTTTGAACACAACTTCCAGTCCTTGCGCGTCGTCGACGAGCTCGAAACGCGCTACGCCGACTTTCCGGGCCTGAACCTGATGTTCGAAACTCGCGAGGGCATTTTGAAGCACTGCTCGCTGAACAATGCGCGAACGCTGGACGAACTTGGCAAGCGCTTTATCAATCGCGAGCAGCCCGGGCTGGAGGCTCAGGTGGCCGATTTCGCAGACGCGATCGCCTACAACAACCACGATGTCGATGACGGCTTTCGTGCGGGCATGCTGACGCTTGATCAGCTCTGTGAAGAGCCGCTGTTCCTGAGTCAGTACGAGCTGGTCCGCGAACGCTATCCGGCGCTCGGTGACCGGCGCCTGATTTACGAGATCATCCGCCGCATGATCGATGCCGTTGTCACCGACCTGGTCCACGAGACCCGCCGAAATATCGAGCAGGCAAATCCACAGACAATTGACGACGTTCGCCAGGCGGGTCGTCCGCTGGCCTCGATGTCGGCGTCGATGCTCGAGCAACATCTCGGTCTGAAGCGATTCCTGTACAGGACCTTGTACAGCCACGAACGCAAGCTCGACATCGAGGCACGCGCCAAGCACACGCTTGAAACCCTGTTCCATACCTTCATGGAGGACAGCCATTCCCTGCCCGTGCAGTTCTCGAGCCAGGTGCAGGGTCTCGACCGACGCGGCCAGGCGCGCGTCGTCGCCGACTACATCGCGGGCATGACCGATCGCTACGCGAAGCTCGAGTACGAACGCATCACCGGCAAGTCGGCAGAGGGCGGGTAAAGCATCAACAATAACGCTAGAATCCCCGCCCCGGGGAGGGAAGACTTTGACGCATAAAGCCATCAGCAATCGCGATCGCCTGATTTTCGCGATGGACGTGCCCGACTGTGCCGAGGCGCGACGCTTGACGGAGCAACTCGGAGACGCCGTTACCTTCTACAAGATCGGCCTCGAGCTGATGATGAGCGGCGGCTATTTCGAGCTGCTCGACTGGCTGCTGGAACGCGACAAGAAGGTGTTCTGCGACCTGAAGTTTTTCGATATTCCGGCGACCGTCGGCAAGGCGGTCCGGCAGCTCAAGGATCGCGGCGCGAGTTTCGTCACCGTACACGGCAACCAGTCAATCATGGAAGCGGCCGCCGAGAACAAGGGCGACTCGCTCAAAGTGCTCGGCGTGACGGTGCTGACCAGTCTCGATCGTGGAGACATGGACGACCTTGGTTTCGACTGCGACATCGAGGCGTTGGTGTTGTCCCGCGCCAAACGTGCACTCGAGGCCGGCTGCGACGGCGTGATTTCTTCCGGGCTCGAGGTCGCCCGGCTGCGCGAGCGTGTCGATGAGAAGCTGCTCGTCATCACACCGGGCATTCGCCCCGTGGATAACCGACCGGAAGGCGACCAGAAACGGGTCGTCACGGTAGAAACCGCGTTTGAAAATGGCGCCGACCATATTGTTGTCGGCCGACCCATTCGCGACGCGGCCGACCCGCGCGCCGCTGCAGAATCCATCCAGGCAAGTATCGAGGCTACTGTTAGATGAGTGAACTGAAGAATGACCTGTTCCTGAGAGCGCTGATGCGCCAGCCGGTCCCGCGCACACCGATGTGGATCATGCGCCAGGCGGGTCGCTATCTGCCGGAGTATCGGGCCACACGCGCTCAGGCGGGTGACTTCATGAGCCTGTGCCGCAACGCCGAGCTCGCCTGCGAAGTGACACTTCAGCCGCTGCGTCGCTACAAGCTGGACGCGGCGATCCTGTTTTCCGACATCCTGACGGTGCCTGATGCGATGGGTCTCGGGCTGTACTTCGAGACCGGCGAGGGTCCGAAGTTCGAGCGTCCTTTGCGCAGCAAAGCGGACATCATGAATCTCGCTGTGCCGGAGGTTACCGACGGTCTGGGTTACGTATTCAAAGCGGTCTCCACGATCCGCGAGGCGCTGAACGGCGATGTACCGCTGATCGGTTTTGCGGGCAGCCCCTGGACCGTAGGCACCTACATGGTCGAGGGCGGTTCCAGTCGCGAGTTCCCGAACATCAAAGGGCTGGCCAAGGAGCAGCCCGAGGTGCTCGATACGCTGATGGACAAGGTCGCCGGCATGACCACCGACTACCTGAATGCACAGATCGAAGCGGGCGCGCAGGCGGCGATGATCTTCGACACCTGGGGGTCCGCGCTGGAGCCGGACGACTACCGCCGCTTCTCACTGGCGAGTATGCAAAAGATCGTCGACGGCCTGACACGCGAGAAGGACGGGCGCACTATCCCGGTCATCCTGTTTACCAAGGGCGCGGGACCGCTGCTGGCCGACATGGTCGAGACGGGCTGCGACGCCCTGGGCGTCGACTGGACCACCGATCTCGCCGATGCTCGGCGGTATACCGACGACAAGGTCGCACTGCAGGGCAATCTCGATCCCGCGACTCTGCGTGAAAGCCCCGAGGCCATTCGCGAGGGTGTCTCCCGCGTGCTGAAAAGCTACGGTAAAGGACCGGGTCACGTGTTCAATCTCGGCCACGGGATCACGCCGGACATCGATCCGGACCACGTCACGGCGCTGGTCGATGCGGTGCACGAGCTGTCACCGCAGTATCACGATTGAGAGCGACGTCAGTCGCGCAGCCAGGCCATCGGGATGTCGGCTTCTACTGAGCCGTCGACGTTGCGAATGCGCGATTCGAAACGACCCTCCTGCCGGAATCCCAGCGACTCGTAAAAGCGCAGCGCCCGCTGGTTGGATTCCCGGGCAATCAGTTCGACCCGATGAACATCGTCACGCGCCCGGACTCGCGCCATGAAATCGGTAAACAGCATCCTGCCAACGCCTTGCCCCTGCGTGGCCGGATCGACAGCGATCGACAGCTCGGTCCACACGTGCGACAGCGAATACAACGCCGGGCAGTGGGCGTGAATCTCACCCACCAGCCGACCGTCGTATTCGGCCACCAGTGACAGACCGGACAGACGCGCTTTCTGAAGAAAGCCGGCCACGTATGCCGGCCTCACCTCACTGGCCAGGCGCAGCAGACCGCCCGGCATTTCGGCGACCCGTTGGTACAGGGCGAACATCGCATCGGTATCGTTGACCGTGCCTTCCCGTATTGGCATGCCCTGAAACCTACCGCATGCTTGAGCGATCGGCTATCGCTGCCGTTGGGTGGCTGAGGAAACTGAATGACAAATTACATCGACGGGTTCGTCCTGCCCATCCCGAAGGATCGCCTCGATGAGTACCGCCGCGTCGTGTCCGCGGTTGCGAATATCTGGCTGGAGCACGGCGCGCTGGCGTACCGGGAGTTCATTGGCGATGACCTCTCGCTCGAGGGTACGCGTTCGTTCACCGATATGGTCGATGCTGGCGAGACTGATGCAGTGATTTTCGGCTGGATCGAGTTCGCGTCACGCGAAGCGCGCGAACTCGCCAACGCGAAGGTCGCCGCCGATCCTCGAATGCCCGGACTGGTGGGCGAGACGGACACCGGCTTTGATGCAACCACGATGGCCTGGGGCGGGTTTCGTCCGCTGCTCGATCCGGCGTCAGCTTGAGCGGAACAAAGCCACGAGTCGGGCGATCACGACAAGCAGTGGCGCCAGCAGCGCGAGCACACTGGTGGCAACCGTCAGACCAAGCCAGGTCTGGCCGCTGTCATTGCTGAAGTTCAAAAACACATTGCCGGCCAACACGATCGAAATCGGATACCACAGCAGGCCGACGATGACGGCGAGCACACACAGCCGGCGTAGCCAGCTGTCCCGCTCAGTAAACAGGCCCGCGGCTGCCGGCAGTGCAACAAGACCGACGACGGTAAGCAGGTTGCCGAGCGGAAACGGACCGACCGGCCAGGTCAGGTAGCGGGCACCGGCAAACAGTGACCCGTTGGCGAACAGGCCGGTAAGCACCAGCAGCGACGCGGCCAGCCTTCGGTGAGCCGGCGTCATCTAACGAAACAACCGAAAGATCAGCGATAGCAGCAGGCTGACGATGATCATCGTAAGCAGTGGAAAGTAGACGGTTGAGTTTTCGCCGCGAATGACAAGGTCACCGGGCAATCTGCCCAACGGCAATTTGCTGAGCCACGGCCAGGCCAGGCCGATGAGGATGATCAGGGCGCCCAGGATAACCAGGGTTTTTTGCATATCACGGGTCGGGCGCCTCGGCGTCCGGATTCAGCAACGATTCGCAGGATTCTACCTCGTCCTGCGGGTCATGGTTTTCCGGGCAGACCAGCATCAGCGCTTGCGCGTACTGCTGGGTCTCACGACACTGGGCCAGCGGTTCCAGCGACTGCCAGACATCCGCGAGGTCGGCAGGCAGCAGAACCTTTTCGTCGTCGCTGCGCTCCAGAAAGCAGGCGTCATTCTGGTCGGCGACGAAATACCCCGGAAATTCGTCTGCGACCGTCATCAGCATCTCCCGGTAGCGCTGCGGTACCTCGGGACCGGGACGACCAAAAATTACCTTGTTGAACTGCGAGACAATGACGCGATCGGCATCGGACAGTTGCTGGTAGACGGCGTTGTAGCGATTCAGTTTGCGCTGCAGCGGCAGCTCGTGGATGACAGCCTTCTGCTCGGCAATGAAGCGGGCGTTCGCAGTCGGGTTGTCAATCAGAATCTGGCACAGCTTGGCGACAGCCAGCTTGTTGCAGTTCAGCTCATCAACCGAATGCCGCGCCTCGGCCTCGCGCGCTGCGCGGATGATTGCCCAGCCGTCGTCAGAGATACCCTCAAGGGCGGCCCTTGCGCTGTCGTCATCATCAAAGTCCGGTGCGGAGATGCCGAAGAAAGCCACGAGAATCTCGACACCCTGCGTATCGCCGTCGGTCTCCGCCGCGGTGTTCAGCGCGACCCAGCGATCGCGATAATCGGAGCCCTGCGCCAGGGCGGCGCCGGACATCAGGATGAGGATGAAAAAGCTTGCGAATCGGGTCATAGGTCACCTGTGTCCCGATTCGCAGACCGCTATTCTGTTGGTTTGTCTCGCAGCGCGCGTCTCAGGATCTTGCCTACATTGGTTTTCGGCAGATCGTCGCGGAACTCAACCACTTTCGGGCGTTTGTAGTTGGTCAGGTTTTTCTTGCAGTATGCGATCACGTCGTCTTCAGTGACATTCGGATCAGTGCGCACGGCAAAGACCTTGACGGCCTCGGTCGAGCGCTCGTCCGGAATGCCAATGGCTGCTGCTTCGAGGATACCGTCCAGTTCGACAACGACATTCTCGATCTCGTTCGGGTATACGTTGAAGCCGGAGACGAGGATCATGTCTTTCTTACGGTCCTCGATAAATACATAGCCGTTTTCGTCCATACGGCCGATATCACCGGTGCGCAGCCAGCCGCCGGGTAGCATGACATTCGACGTCTCAGCCGGTCGCTGCCAGTAGCCCTGCATGACCTGCGGACCCTTGATGCAGATTTCCCCGATCTCGCCCACGGCGAGTGCGTTGCCGTCGTCGCCGGCAATAATGACGTCGGTCGATGGAATCGGCAGTCCGATTGCACCGGAGAATTCGGCGCCGGGCTTATTACAGATGCACGCCGGTGAGGTCTCGGTAAGGCCGTAGCCCTGCACGATGCTGGCGCCGGTCACGTGCTTCCAGTCTTCAGCCACGGCCGGTTGCACGGCCATGCCGCCGCCGACCACGACGCGCAGCCCGGAAAAGTCGAGCTCCGAAAAGCCGGGCGTATTCAACAGGGCCGCGAACAGGGTGTTTACGCTGTTGAACAGGTTGAAACGGTAGTCGCTGATCTCTTTGACGAAGGCCTTGAAGTCGCGCGGGTTAGTGATCAGCACATTCAGGCTGCCCTGGGCGATACCGACGAGGCAATTCCCCTGCAGCGAAAAGATGTGATAGAGCGGCAGCGCCGTGATCGCAACGGCCTGTTCAATATCTTCCAGAGCGTCCGCCTGCCACTCGACAGACTGGTCGATGTTGAAGCAGAGGTTGCCGTGACTCAGCATCGCACCCTTGGAGACGCCGGTGGTGCCGCCTGTGTACTGCAGGAAGGCGAGGTCGTCGAGGCCGATCTCCACGTGTTTCAGCGTCTCGCCTTCGCCTTTGCGCAGGGCCTCCCTGAAGCGCGTCATGTACTTGAAATGGTACGACGGCACGGCTTTTTTAACGTACTTCAGCACCGTGTTGACGATGACGCCCTTTGGCCACTTCAGCAGGTCGCCGACGCCGGTGACGATGACGTGGCCGACCTCGGTGTCGTCGATGACTTCTTCCAGCGTGCTCGCGAAGTTCTCGAGGATCAGGATGACCCTGGAGCCGGAGTCGGCGAGCTGGTGCTTGAGCTCGCGCGCGGTGTACAGCGGGTTGACGTTGACACAGACGGCGCCGGCTCGATGGATGCCACACAGCGCGACCGCGTACTGCAGGACGTTCGGCAGCATGATCGCCACCCGGTCGCCTTTCTCGATGCCGAGGTCGTTTTGCAGGTAGCAGGCGAATTGCCGGGAGAGCCGGTCCAGCTCGGCGAAGGTCAGCGTCGTGCCCATGTTGGTGAACGACGGCCGGTCCGCGAATTCCTCGAAGCTTGCTTCCATCATGTCGCGAAGCGACTGGAAGCGTGGCGTGTCAATCTCGTGCCTGACGCCTTCGTCGTATGACTTGAACCAGATTCTTTCCACAGCGTACCCCCGGTAAAGCGACCTCGGAGAATACCCTAAGCTTTCCCCTCGAACTAGCTGTGATTAATCGGTTTCTTCGAGGCTTTTCAACGCTTTGTCGATGACCGGCCACGCATTGTCGAGCATGATCGGCTGGGCCTCGGCGGTCGGGTGGATGCCGTCGTCCTGCATCAGAGCGTCGTTCAGCGCGATTCCCTCGAGGAAGAATTCGATCCAGGGCAGGCTGTATTGCTCGGCGATCTCGCCGAAAACCGCCTCGAAAGCCCGGGTGTAGCGTGGTCCGTAATTCGGCGGGATACGAATGCCGAGCAAGGCCACCGCCGCGCCGGAGGCGCGGCTGGCATCGACCATGCTGGCGAGATTGGCGCGGGTGCGATCCGGCGGAAACCCGCGCAGTCCGTCGTTACCGCCGAGCTCGATGACCACCACGTCCGGGTTGAATCGCTCGAGGGCCGACCCTATTCTCTCCGCACCGCCCTCGGTTGTTTCACCGCTGATGCTGGCGTTTACGACCCGGTGAGCGTAGCCCTCCTGCTCGAGCCGCTGTTGCAACAGGCTCGGCCAGGACTGGTCTGCATCGATACCGTAGCCCGCGCTCAGGCTGTCACCGAGAATCAGTACCGTCGGAGCGTCATTTGCGTATGCATTGACGCTCACCATCCAAAAAATCAGGAATACGAGTTTTTTCATGTCGAATCAGTCTGGGGCTGACGGCACCGTTCTCAAGGTGCACGCGGCCAGTAAAAAGGTTAGCAGTCCGGAAGGGTCTCTGACCATCTTGTCCGACGTCAGTTTCGACGTTTCCCGCGGTGAGACGGTCGCAATTATCGGTGCGTCCGGTGCTGGCAAGTCAACCTTGCTCGCCCTGCTCGCGGGCCTCGACCTGCCAACGAGCGGTGAGGTTGTCCTGAATGGACATAATCTGGGGCAGCTCGACGAAGACGGCCGTGCCCGAGTGCGCGCCGACAGTGTCGGCTTCGTGTTCCAGTCCTTTCACCTGGTGCCGTCGCTGAATGCCCTGGAAAACGTGATGCTGCCGCTGGAACTCGCTGGCGATGACGATGCCCGCGCGCGTTCCTCGGACATCATCGAGCGTGTCGGTCTCGGAGAGCGCTGGAGCCACTATCCTTCGCAGCTGTCTGGCGGTGAAAAACAACGTGTCGCCGTGGCGCGCGCGTTTTCGACCGAGCCGGCCGTGCTGTTCGCCGATGAACCGACCGGCAACCTCGACAGCCGCACCGGCGGTAAGATCATGGACCTGATGTTCGACCTGAACCGCAATTCCTCAACGACGCTGGTGCTGGTGACCCACGACAGCAAGCTCGCCGAGCGCTGTGACCGCATCATCGCACTCGATTCCGGCAAGCTTGCCAGCGACACCCGGGTCGCGGCATGAAGGCTTTGAGCTTCGCCGTGCGCAGTTTCGGCCGGGAGCTACGCTCCGGCGAAGTCCTGGTGCTGTTGTCCGCTGTCATTCTGGCGGTCGGCGCGCTGACGGCGGTCGGTTTTCTGACCGATCGTATCGGCAAAGCGGTCGCGCGCCAGGCCAACGAAGTGCTGGCCGCCGATCTCCGGCTGCGTTCGCAGGAGCCTATCCCCGAGCAGTGGCAGAACCTGGCCGATGACTACGGACTGTCGACCGCGCGCACGGTCGCGTTTCCTTCGGTGGTGTACGCCGGCGACGACAGCGCGCTGTCCACCGTTATCGGCGTCAGTGACGGCTACCCGCTGCGCGGACGAGTGCTCATCTCCGATGTGCTGTTCGGCGAGCAGCGCATCGCCGACGGCGTTACTCCGCGCGGCGAGGTCTGGGTGGACAACAGTCTGCTGGCCCGGGTTGGCGCGAGCGTCGGCGACACGCTGTCGGTCGGCGAGCTCGAGCTCACGATCAGCCGAATCGTCACCTACCGGCCCGACCAGTCGATCGGCTTTGCGTCGCTTGCGCCGACGCTGCTACTGAATATTGATGACATCCCGGACAGCGGTCTGATCGGTGAGGGCAGTCGCGTGTCCTATTCCCTGCTGCTCGCCGGCCCGGAGAACGCTGTGGCGGATTACCGCGCTGCGGTCGATACTGACGAGCTGCCGGATGCGCTGCGCGTACGCACGCAGGAGCAGAGCAGTCAGCGCGCCTTCAGTGCGGCCGACCGCGCGCAACGCTTCCTGTCACTGACTGCGGTCATCAGCCTGCTGCTGTCGGCCGTCGCCGTCGCGATGTCGGCGCGACGCTTTGCGCATCGGCGCATGGATACGGTCGCGCTGATGAAGAGCCTCGGCGCCACGCAGGGATTCGTCATCGCTGTGTCCCTCGTGCAGCTTGTGTTTCTCGGTCTCATCGGCGTTGCCGCCGGCTCGGTGATCGGTTTCGCCGCCGAAGCGGGGCTGTCGGTAATCCTCGCTGACGTGATCTCGGCGGATCTGCCCGATCCCGGGCTTACGCCGGTGATGCTGGCGGGTGGCAGTGCCTTTGTCCTGTTGCTCGGTTTCGCGCTGCCGTCGTTGCTGCAGCTTCGCGACACGCCGCCGCTGCGTGTGCTGCGCCACGACGCGATGCCACCGTCACCGTCGCGCATTTTCGTCGTCTCCTTGTCGTTGCTGGCGGTCGCCGCCCTCTTGTACCGGTCGGTCGGGGATCTCGCCATGCTGGTGATCCTGCTGGGCGGCATCATCCTGATTTCTGCGGCGCTGTACGCGGTTGGCCGATTCCTGGTGGCCTTCATGGGTCGCTTCCGCTCGGCGGGTGTCGGCGTCGCCTGGCGTTACGGCCTGGCCAATGTGTCGCGTCGCGGGCGCGCCAGTGCCATCCAGGTGGTCGCTTTCGGCCTTGGAATCACCGTGCTGTTGCTGCTCACGCTGGTGCGCACCGACTTGCTCGCCGGCTGGCAGCGGACATTGAACGAAGAGGCCCCGAACCACTTCATGATCAATATCCAGCGCAGCGAGGTTGAGTCGATACGCTCGATCTTCACGGACCGTGACATGGCTCCGCCGGACCTGTCGCCGCTGGTGCGGGCCCGATTGACGTCGGTAAACAACGTCGACTCCTCTGAGCACGAGGCACCGGAGCGCTGGTTCCTGCGGCGAGAGCAAAATCTCTCCTGGGCCGAAGAGCTCGACAGCAGCAATGAGCTTGTGGCCGGCGACTGGTGGGCGCCCGACTACGACGGGCCGCCACTGGTGTCCATCGAGGAGGACGTGTCGGTGGAGGCCAACCTGAAGATCGGTGACGTAATCGGTTTTGAGATCGCCGGCCAGCAACTCGAAGCACGAGTCGCGAGTATTCGCCGCGTGAACTGGGATTCGTTCAAGCCGAATTTCTTTATCGTGTTTTCGCCGGGTGCGCTGGACGAGTTTCCGGCCACATTTATCGGCAGCATGCGCGTCCAGGAGGTCCAGCGACCGCTGCTCGTTGAGCTTGTTCGCAAGCACCCGAGTGTCTCAGTGATCGACCTCGACTCGATCCTGCAGCAGGTGCGCTCGATCATCGAGAAGGCGTCGCTGGCGGTTCAGGCCGTGTTCTTCTTTACGCTGGCAGCCGGTATCGCTGTGCTGTTCGCCGCCGTGCAGTCGACGATTGACGAGCGGCGATTCGAGAGCGCCATGCTGCGCGCGCTCGGTGCGCGCAAGCGCATCGTGTTCTCGGGGGTCATGACCGAGTTTGCGGCACTGGGTGCAGCAGCGGGGCTGCTGGCATCGGCCGGCGCAACAGCGCTCGCCGCGGTGATCGCGGTCGAGTTGTTCCAGCTGCCCTACAGCTTCAACCCGCTGTACTGGCTTGTCGGCATCAGCGCCGGGCTCGTGATCGTCTGTGCCAGTGGCTACTTCGCGGCGCGCAGCGCGATCAACTCGGCGCCGGTCGATGTTCTGCGAGGTGCGACGTAGCCGGGCGACTGTCCTGCGGCATCGTGCCGGTCCGCGAGACGGCCGGCGAACAGACTGTGCTGATGCTACGCGCCTATCAGTACTGGGACTTTCCTAAAGGCCTGAAGGAGGACGGCGAGCGACCCTTGCAAGCGGCGATCCGAGAGCTCGGCGAAGAGACCGGCATCGGCGACATCGCGTTTGACTGGGGCGAGCGGTACTTTGAAACCGCCCCCTACAGTCGCGGCAAAATCGCGCGTTACTACCTGGCGAGTACCACATCGGCCGACGTGGTACTCGGCCCGTCGCCGGACACCGGCGAACCCGAGCACCACGAGTGGCGCTGGTTGAACTTTGATGAGGCGTTCGATGTTGCCTCACCCCGGGTCCGCGACGTGGTTAACTGGGCCCGCAATGTCATCGGTTGCTGACCGTCACACGACTCGGTTTTTCGGCGCCCCGTCAAGAAAGGCCCGCGCGTTGTCTGCGAGTTGCGCGATGGCGTTTTGCCGCGACTCGGTTGTGCCCCAGGCGATATGCGGTGTGATGACCAGGTTGTCGCCGCGGTAGTCGAGCAACGGATCGCCGTCCCGCGGTGGTTCATTCGGCAAGACATCGATTGCCGCCGCCGCGATTTCACCGGCCTCAAGTGCATCGGCGAGTGCCTGTGAGTCGACCAGGCCGCCGCGCGCGGTATTCACAAGAATCGCTGTCGGCTTCATGCGCTGTAGTTCATGCGCGCCGATCAGGTCGCGGGTGGCGTCGTTGAGTGGGCAATGCAGCGACACGATATCCGCGCCAGCGAGCAGCGTGTCCATGCTGACGCGGCCGTCCGCAACGGCCTCGCTACCCGGCCGCGCAGCCACAATGATGCGCATGCCGAAGGCCTCGCCGATGCGCGCGACGCCGCGCCCCAGTTCACCAAAGCCTACGACGCCGAGCGTTTTGCCGGCCAGCTCGGTGATCGGCCAGTTCAGCGGGCAAAAGTCCCTGGCGTTTTGCCAGCCACCGTCCCGGGAAAACGCGTCGTACTGTTTGAGCTTGTGGCTCAGCATCAACACGACGCCAAACACGTGTTCGGCGACCGACGGGGTACAGTAGCCACGAATATTACTGACTGCGATGCCGGCCTTGCGGGCGCCGTCGAGGTCGATGTTGTCGGTGCCGGTCGCTGTCAGGCCGATGTAGGCCAGCTTAGGTGCGGCGGACAGGACCTCGGCGGTGAAGCGTATCTTGTTGGTGAACACTACACTCACGCCGCGCACGCGAGCGATCAGCTCATCATCCGCGGTGGACTCATAGACCACGAGTTGGTCGAACAACGATTCCAGCGGCGTGATATCGAGCCCGGGGCCCATCGTGCCGTAGTCGAGAAACACCGCCTTCATAGGGCCCCCGGCAAAAGGCCGGATTGTACGCCCGAAAGCGGCGCTAAAGGACTAGATAAAGCCGAGTGTCCGGCGCCGCGACTTGTGTTCGTACATGCGTTCGTCCGCCTCGGCCATCAGGTCCTCCATCGTCCTGTGGTCGTCTGGCCGGAAGTCGACAAGACCGACGCTCCACAGGATGTTTCGATCCAGCGTCTCGTTTCGCGTGTTGGTGTTTTCGCCGAGGCGCATCAGTGCCGCATCGGAATTCAGCTTGTTACCGGTCATCAGCACGGCGAATTCGTCGCCGCCGAGCCGGGCAATGACGTCAGTGCGACGGAAGGTGCTCTCCAACACTTCGGCGAACGCCTTCAGCATCTCGTCGCCGGTGTCGTGACCGAGTGTGTCGTTGATGACCTTGAAGCCGTCCAGGTCGAAATACGCGAGTCGTGCGTCCATGCGGTCGCGTCGGGCCACGCCCAGCATGTGCTCCGCATACAAGCTGAACCCCCGACGGTTTTTCAGCCGGGTCAGTTCATCGCTGGTGGTTTCGTGCAGCAGCAGCAGTTCGTCCTCGACCATTTTGGCCAGGTCTTTTAGCAGGCTCTTGTCGCCGTCCGAGAAAATCCGCGGCTCCGGGTCGATGACACACAGCGTGCCGATGTGCTGGCCGCCGGGCCCGGAGATCGGACAGCCGGCGTAAAAGCGGTTCGGATTGGCCTCGACGTACGGTGAGCCCTCGCCGAAGCGTTCGTCGTCCAGCATGTCCTCGACGACAAAGATTTCATCCTGCAGTATGGTCAGGCCGCAAAATGACGCGTCCCGACCGGTCTGTTCGGTATCGACGCCGAGGCGCGACTTGTACCAGACTCGGTCACTGTCGACGAGGCTGACCAGCGCGGCAGGTACCTGGAACAGGGCGCGCGCGACGCGCGATACCCGGTCGAAGCGCTCGTCCGGCGACGTGTCGAGAATGTGCAGGGAATGAAGGCTGGCGAGCCTTGCAGCCTCGTTGAAAGGTGTTGCTGGACCGGTCATTTTGACGTACTCCGCAGTTTCATGATGATCGATGTTCGATCCCTAAAGTTTTTATCGGCAGCGTCGTAAAAAAGTGCAATGACCGACCAGTTCTGGAAAACCAAGACTCTCGACGAGATGACGGACGCGGAGTGGGAGTCGCTGTGCGACGGCTGCGGGCTGTGCTGTATGCACAAAATCCAGGACGATGACTCGGGCGATATCTACTACACCAACCTGGCCTGCAAGCTGTTCGACCTGAACACCTGCCGCTGCTCGAACTACGCCAAACGCACCAAATTGGTGCCTGATTGCCTGTCGCTGCGGGGTCTCAAAAACTTCGACTGGCTGCCGGGGAGCTGCGGCTATCGCCGTGTCGCCAATGGCCAGGATCTGCTCGACTGGCATCCGCTGAAAAGCGGCGATCCCGATGCCGTGCACAGCGCCGACGTCTCGGTGAAGGGCAAATGCCTGTCCGAGCGCGACACGAACGAATGGACGGTTGCACAAAAGCTGGATGGCGCGTAGACAAGGCGTCTGATTCGCAGACCGGAGACCGCGTGTGGCTAGCGGTAACATGACTTCCCTGGATTATCAGGAATACTCGATCGACGCGATGCGCGAGCGTGTCGAGGCGTTCTACGCGGACGTCAATCGTCGCCGCACCGTGCGCGATTTCTCCGACCGGCCCGTGCCGCGTGACATTATTGAAACCGCGCTGAAAGCGGCCAACACCGCGCCGTCCGGCGCCAACCTGCAGCCTTGGCACTTTGTCGTTATCAGCGGTGACGAGACCAAACGGAAGATCCGCGAGGCCGCCGAGGTCGAGGAGCGCGAGTTCTACGAGCGTCGTGCCCCTGAGGACTGGAAGGAGGCGCTGAAGCCGTTCGGCACCGACGCCAACAAACCGTTTCTCGAGACGGCGCCGTACCTGATTGCCGTGTTCCTGCGCAAATACGGCGAAAATGCGCAGGGCGAAAAGGTCAAGCACTACTACCCGACCGAGTCGACCGGGCTGGCGACGGGGCTTTTGATCACGGCGCTGCACACGGCGGGTCTCGCCACGCTGACGCACACACCCAGCCCGATGAAATTCCTCAACCAGATTCTCGACCGGCCCACCAGCGACCGGCCATTCCTGCTGCTGGTTGTGGGCTACCCGGCCGACGATGTCGAAGTACCGGACATCACGCGCAAGGCGCTGCCGGACTTTACGACCTTCATCGACGACTGACATGTCAACCGGATGCGCGTTGCCGCGTTGATTTTTTCAGGGCCGGCACTGTCCTCAAACCGGGGGCGTTGCGGCGTCAGTCAAGGAAGGCGAAATACGATGAACATGTTACGACTCGGCTGGATTCTGCTTGCCGTACTTTTTGCAGGCTGCGGCGGTTCCGGGGGCGACAGCGGGGCCCCGGAGCTCACGACACTGCCACCCATAGCCCCGGCGTTTGCCGGCGTCGACCTGTCAGCACCCTACCCAACGCGAGCGACCAGCGACATCGTCTACGGCGTGGCACCGGTCAACCAGGCCGCACCGGCTGATCTGAACCTGCTGCTCGATCTTTACGAGCCGGCCGTCGATCTTGCCGGTGCCGACGTCGCCTCCGTGGTGATCATCCACGGCGGCGGCTTTGTTGGCGGGTCTCGCCAGCAGTCACAGCTTCAGCGATTTGGCGAAGAGCTCGCCGCGCGGGGCTTTGTTGCGGTGTCGATCGACTACCGGCTGGTGCCCGATGATCCGGTGCTGAGCGCGCCTTACGAGGCGCTGTTCAATGCGCTGAACGTTCCTGCGCCTGCGTCCGACACGGTGCGTGCGCTGCTGGCAGCGCTGGAGGACACGCGCCAGGCGATGGAGTGGCTGGATGCGGCGCTCACTGATCAGGGTGCGACCACCGGGGGGCTGGCGCTGCTCGGCAGCTCAGCGGGCGCGGTCACCTCACTCGACTACAGTTATTCGCTGGACAATGTTGGTCTGCCCACCCTGCCGGTGGACGCTGTTGCGGCACTGTGGGGCTCACTGGTGCTCGGCCAGGACGATGTTGACGCGATCCGCGCCGGTGATCCGCCGGTCGTGATGATCCACGGCACGCAAGACCCGACCGTCAATTACGAGCTGGGATCACTGCTGGTAGCGAGCCGGGCCGAGACGGCGGGCGTTCCGCACGAGCTGATGACCAATGTCGGTGCCGGCCACGGCTATGGCGATAACGACATCTTCAATCGCGAGACCTTTCCCGGCAGCGGCCAGACGCAGGCTGATCGGCTGTACCAGTTTCTCGCGGTCGCACTGCTGACGCCGGATTGCCTGCGGCAGGAGCTGGTCATCGACAACTGCAGCCTGCCCTGACCCGGGCTGCGCGGCGTCAGCCGGTGTTTTGCAGCCCGCCTGAGATGCCGTTCACTGACGCAAGCAAGGCATCGAACAAAGCGTCGTCCTGGCTGCCGGCGGCGCGCCAGCGTTTCAGCAGGTCGACCTGCAACAGGCTCATTGGATCGATGTACGGATTGCGTAGCGTGATAGCGCGCTGCAGCACGTTGTCGCCCTCGAGGATCGAGCTGCGCCCCGAGTACTCGAGCAACAGTGTGACTGTCAGATCGAACTCTTTTTCGATCAGCGGAAAAAACTCGTCGTGCAGCGGATCCGACAGCTCGGAGTAGAGTTTGGCTACGCCGAGATCAGATTTCGCAATCACCATTTCCGCATCGGCGACCAGTCCGCGCATGAAGTACCACTGCGTGAACATCTCGCGGAATTCATCGTCTTCAAACCTCGCCGCGGCGCGAGCGATTCCGGTGCCGAGCCCATACCAGCCGGTGAGCATGCAGCGCGCCTGCGACCATGAGAACACCCACGGGATCGCGCGCAGGTCCTCGACGCCGGACTGGCTGCGACGCGCGGATGGCCGTGAACCGATGCGCATGCGTTCGATGACGTCGATCGGCGTTGCTTTACGGAAGTAGTCGTAAAAGCCCGGTGTCTCGTAGACGAGACGACGGTAGGCTGCGCGACTTTCATCGGCGATAACATCCATCATCTCGATCCAGCCCGCTTTCTCGCTGCCCTGGTGGCGCGGCAGCGCCGTGGCGAGTGCAACGGAGCCGATGACCTGTTCGAGCGTTCTTAGCGCGATACCGCGAAGCCCGTACTTTTCGTTGATGATCTCGCCCTGCTCGGTCACGCGCAGTTTGCCGTTGACGGTGCCCGGCGGTGCGCCGAGCACGGCAGTGTGGGTTTTGCTGCCGCCGCGGCTGATTGTGCCGCCGCGGCCGTGGAACAGCGTCAGTTCGATGCCCTGTTGCTCGACGGCATCCACGAGACTTGTCTGCGCCCGCTGCAACGCCCAGCGCGCCGACGCGAGGCCGCCGTCCTTGTTGCTGTCCGAGTAACCGATCATGACCATCTGTCGGTCACCGCGTTTCGACAGGTGTTCGCGATACAGCAGCGACGACAGCAGCTCGTCCATGATATCGGGGCCGGCCCGCAGGTCGTCCACCGTTTCCAGAAGCGGCGCGATGTCCAGGGGAATCGTGCCGCCGCGATTGTGCAGCTCCGCCCACTCGGCGAGCAGCAGCACAGACAGGACGTCGTCCGGCCCCTGCGTCATGCTGATGATGAACGGGCCGATCGACTGCTTGCCGTATTTGCGCCGGCAGAACGCGATCGCCTGGAACACGGCGATGGTCTTGCGCGCCTGCGGACTGAGGGTCTCCGGCATGCCCTCCTTCGACACGAATGCCTCGGTGATGCGCTCGGCGCGCGCTTGTGCCGTCCAGTCTTCCCAGTCGTCAATGCCCAGGCATTCGCCCACAACCTGCCGATGCACCAGTGCATCCTGGCGAACGTCGAGAGTGACAAGATGAAAACCGTAGGTGTCGATGCGGCGCAGCAGGCGCTTTACGGCGAATAGCCCGGCGTGCGTGCCGCGGTTGTCGCTGAGGCTGTCCGCGATCAGCTGGATATCCGCACGCAGCTGATGAACATTCTCATACGGATACACGTCATCGTCGTAGGTTGACTGCAGGCGCTGCTGTACGAGTCGCAGCAGCACGCGGTACGGCATGTCCCGGTGACGCGCCGGTACCGCGTGGTAGGCATTCTGGAACACGTTGCGGTATTCCTCGATGCGATCGAGCACCGCCGGGTCGACCGACACGCGCCTGGACGACTGGCTGAGCTTGGTCGAAAGCTCACCGCATTCACGGAAGTACAGGTTCAGGATCAGCGAGCGCTGGCGGGCCAGTGTCTCGCGAATGGTCTTGGCGTTGACGTTCGGATTGCCGTCCATGTCGCCGCCAACCCAGGACGCAAAGCGCAGCAGGTTCGGCACGCGGATGTTGTTCGCTTCGTCGCCGTAGATATGCAGAATCGCTTCTTCGAGGTTTTCGTACAGCGGCGGCGTTGCTCGATACAGCACGTCGGTGACGAAGAACAGCACATGCTCGAGTTCGTCGGAGACCGTCATCTGCTCGGATGGGTGCTCCAAGGTTTGCCAGCCGGTGGTGATCAGCAGGCGGATGTTCTGCAGCGACGCATTACGCTCCTGGTGCGTCATCGTCGGGTTTAACAGGTCAATCAGGTGCCGGACAATCTTCTGTTCCTTGCGCAGAATGGTCCGGCGGGTTGGCTCGGTCGGGTGTGCGGTGAACACTGGCTCGATGACCATCTGATCGAGAAGCTGTTGCAGCTCGTCAATCGTGACGCCGGCGGCTTTGAGTTTCTGCAGGTTCTCCTCAAGTCCGCCCGGCTGGTATTCGCCGACGTCGCGCAAGTACTCGCGGCGTCGACGGATGCGATGCACCTTCTCGGCGGTGTTGACCATCTGGAAGTAGGTGGAGAAGCCGCGAATGACCTCGAGCGCGAGTTCCGCTTCGATGCCCTCCACGAGCCGGGCCAGTTCCTCGCCGGGTTTTTCGTTTTCGTTACGACGGCGAATTGAGCGCAGCCGGGCATTCTCGACGAAGTCGAACAACTCGTCGCCACCCTGTTCGAGGATCAGTTTGCCAACGAGTTCGCCCAGCGTGCGGACATCATCGCGCAGCGCGCGGTTCTTGCCTTCGAAGGCGATGTCCTCGCGGCGAAGAATGAAGTTGTCTTCGTTGCTCACGCGTGTCGCCTCCGGGCGCCGGACTTGAGCCGGCGTCGCTCAGTCGCGGAAATTTTCGTACTGCATCGGCAGGTCGACGTCGGCGTCTTTCAACAACTGTATGGTCGCCTGCAGGTCGTCACGCTTTTTGCCGGACACCCGAAGCTTGTCGCCCTGGATTGCGGCCTGCACCTTGATTTTAGACCCTTTGATCAGCTTGACGAGCTTTCGTGCCAGGTCGGTTTCGATACCACGTCGCAGGACGACTTTCTTGCGCGCCTCGCTGCCGGTGATCTCAACCTCCTGCTCGTCGATGCAGCCGATATCGATTCCGCGCCTGGACAGCTTCTGGCGCAGGATGTCCATCATCTGGTCGAGCTGGAATTCGCTTTGCGAGGTGAGCTGGATGACCTGCTCTTCGAGCTTGTAGGTCGAGCCGGTGCCCTTGAAATCGAAGCGCTGTGTGACCTCGCGATTGGCCTGGTCAACAGCGTTGCTGGCTTCGTGGGCGTCAAAATCACTGACTACATCGAATGACGGCACGACCTTCTCCGCGGTTGTAAGGACTTTAGTGTAGCCCCGAAGGGCGCTCAGGCGCTGAGTTTGTCACGCACAAGTTCCCGGAACCGCGGTGTCAGGCCGGTGTCCTCGTACACCGGGTCGCCGTGGTCGTCCTCGCGGATGACCCGTTCGCCGGGCACATAGGGCATGGAGGCCTCGAGTTCGTCCAGCGCCGAGGCGAGCAGGTCTGAAATCAGCTGTTCGGTGGACACGCCGGGGAACATTTCAGCGAGGGCCTGGATCTTGGCGGCATCGCTGGTGTCGAGATGAATCGCATAGGCTTCCTGGGTCTTGCGGGGCGTCTCGCGCGAGGCCCAGGTGTCGAGCAGGTCTAGAAAACGCATCTTTCCTTAGATTTAAACAACCGACCGCGGCGGAAGATAACAAAAACTGCGAAAGCTGCACAAATGTCTTGGCCGACCGAGCCGCAGCGGCGTCTGCGCCTGTTTTTCGAGGGGCCTACAACAAACACGGGCGCTTGACCAGATTGCGCAGCCAGCCTGACACCGGTACGGTTTTTTTTGGCCCCACGCCAGGCAAGTCTGAGAGGACGCTTTTTTGGCAGTCACCATCGATGTGCACGGCATCGCGGTATTGGCACTAACCGTCATCGCGCTGTTCCTGTTTACCCGCGACGATATTCCGCTCGAGTCGTCGTCCCTGGCGATCCTGATTTTGCTGGTGGCCGGCTTCACGCTGTTTCCCTACATGACGGCCGACGGCGACGCGCTCGGTGTCGCCACACTCCTGAAAGGCTTTGGTAACGAAGCGCTGATCACGATCTGCGCGCTGATGATGGTCGGCAAGGCGCTGGAGACCACCGGTGCGCTGCAGCCGCTGGCGACCGTCGTTGGTCGCGCCTGGTCGACCCGGCCGGTGCTGGCGTTTATTGCCACACTGGCGGCTGGTGCGCTGCTCAGTGCCTTCATGAACAACACGCCGATCGTCGTCCTGCTGATGCCGATCCTCGTCGGGGCGTCGATGCGGGTGAAGTTCCCGGTATCGGGCGTCATGCTGCCGATGGGACTTGCAACGATTATCGGCGGTATGTCGACGTCCATCGGCACCTCCACCAATCTGCTGGTGGCGGGTATTGCACAGGACCAGGGGCACCCGGCCTTCGGTTTGTTCGACTGGGTGCTGCCGGTGGTGATCGTCGGCGGTGCCGGTATTCTGTTCCTGTGGCTGGTCGCGCCGCGCCTGCTGCCGGATCGCACGCCGCCAATGGCCGATACCAGCCCGCGTGTGTTCTCGGCGCAGATGCACATCAAGGAAGGCGGCTTCTCGGACGGCAAGAAACTCTCCGAGGTGCTCGCCAAGGCGCACGGTAACCTGCGCATTGACAAGATCCAGCGCGGTGATTCGCTGTTTCTCGCCAAGCTGCCGTCGGTGACGTTGCTGCCCGGCGATCGCCTGTTCGTCAAGGACACCCCGGAAAACCTGAAACACTACGAGAGCCTGCTGGGCACCACGCTGTTTAATGTCTCCGACTCCGAGCACCCGATCGACGACGACACACCGCTGGACGCCGGCGGTCAGCAGCTCGCCGAGGTTGTGGTCACGCGCGGCTCGCCACTGCATCAGCGCACGCTGACGACGGCGCGTTTCTCAACCAGCACCGGTCTGCTGCCGCTGGCACTGCATCGCGCTCGCGCGCCGAGCTCGCAGATCACCAGTGAACTGAACTCGATTCGCCTGCGCGCCGGTGACGTCCTGCTGGTGCAGGGCGCGAGAGATGCGATCACCAAGCTGAAAGACAGCGGCACGATGCTCGTGCTCGACGGCACGACCGACCTGCCGCACACGCAGAAAGCGAAACGTGCGCTGGCGGTAATGGGCTTCGTCGTCGGCGCGGCGGCGCTCGGCATCCTGCCGATCTCGGTCAGTGCCATCATCGGGCTTGGCCTGATGCTGGTGACCGGTTGCCTGAGCTGGCGTGACGCCTCCGGCGCGCTGTCGATTCCGGTGATCATGATCATCGTGACCAGCCTCGCGCTCGGTGAGGCGCTGATGGGCACAGGCATGGCGCTGTACATCGCCGAGAGCTTTGTCAGCGCAACCTCGGTGCTGCCGGTACCGGTGATCCTGTCGTTGTTCCTGCTGCTGATGACCATCATGACGAATATCGTGTCGAACAACGCGGCGGCGGTCATCGGTACACCGATCGCGATCGGCATCGCCAACCAGCTCGGTGTCAGTTCGGATCCGTTCATCCTTGCGGTGATCTTCGGTGCCAACATGAGTTTCGCAACGCCGTACGGCTACCAGACCAACCTGCTGATCCTGAGTGCCGGCGGTTACAAATTTTCTGACTTCCTGCGTGTGGGTATACCGCTGACCATCGTCATGTGGGCTGGATTTTCGCTGCTTCTGCCGGTGCTCTACGACCTGTAGCCGGGCGCAGCCTTGACTGAAAACGGGCACCCCGGTACAAGACAAGTATGAACATCGAAATCGCGCAACGCTGGTGGTGGTGCTCCCGAATGGAGGTGGGCGCCTGACGCGTGTAGCGTGAGCAAACGACAACGAAAGCCCGTCTCCGCCTGAGTGGAGACGGGCTTTTCTTTATCCGGATACGACCAAAAACGATGCAGGAGCCATTTGACATAGCCGCCGATCTCGACACCCCGGTGTCGGCGTTCCTGAAGCTCGAGGGGCTGAACCCGCGTTTTCTGCTTGAGAGTGTCGAGGGCGGCGAGCGCCTGGCGCGCTACTCGTTCCTGGGCTTCGGCGATGCACTCGAGATTCGCATGACGGCTGAGGAACTGGTCGTGGACGGCGAATCCCGGCCGCGCCCCGAGACCCAGGCCGCGTATCTGGATGCGCTGCGCGACGCGATGACCCGCGTGCCGCCGCTGGCGCCGGATGTCGATGACCTGCCGTTCAAGGGCGGCCTGGTCGGCGTTTCCGGCTACGACGTTGTGCGCCTGTTTGAACGCCTGCCGACGCTGGTCGACAAGCAGGCGACGGTCCCGGATGCTGCGTTTGCCGCGCCCAGTTCCCTGCTGGTGTTCGATCATCTGACCCGGCGCGTCGCACTGCTGCACGCTGGCAGCGATGACGAGCGACGTGCGCTGCGGCGAGAGGTCATTCAGCGTCTCAGCGGCCCGGTGCCACGCCCGCAGGCTGAGGTTACGATCGGGCCGGCCGAGGCGAGTTTCACGGAAGCCGAATTCTGCGAACGCGTTGATGCCTGCAAGGAGTACATCGCGTCCGGTGACATCTACCAGATCGTGCTGTCGGTCCTGTTTCGCGGCCAGACCAATGTGTCGCCCTTCGAGGTATACCGGGCGATGCGGTTGATCAATCCGTCGCCGTACATGTTCTTTTTCCGCTTTGACAAGCTGTCGGTTGTCGGCTCATCGCCGGAGGCGCTGGTGCGCCTGAATGGCACGACCGCGTCGCTGCGACCGATAGCCGGGACGTTGCCGCGCGGCGCAACGCCGGCCGACGATCTGGCCAACGAGCAACAGCTGCTCGCCGACCCGAAAGAGGCGGCCGAACACGTAATGCTGGTTGATCTCGCCCGCAACGACCTCGGTCGTGTCGCGAGCGCGGGCAGTGTGCACGTTGATCCGTATCGATCGATCGAGCGCTACAGCCACGTGATGCACATCGTCAGTGGCGTCAAAGGCGAACTGGATCCGCGCTTCGACCAGTTCGACCTGTTCGCGGCGAGCTTTCCGGCCGGCACGCTGGTTGGCGCGCCGAAAGTTCGCGCGATGGAGA